>CAKKPF010000314.1 GCA_919901575.1 Candidatus Brocadiaceae bacterium | reverse complement strand
GCAAAGAAGGCAGACTTAAGTCATTAAGGATGTTTATTGAGGAGAAGAAATCAAAGTTAGGCATACGATTTTCACAGGATAAATTATCCTATTATGACAAAATCCTTTCTATCCCGCTTTATATGGTTGAACAACTGCCGAGATTGGCAGAGAGTTTACGCCGTTAGAGATATAGTCAAGCTGGACAATCCAGCCCAGATAAAGGCTAACCACCAGTCTGGAACTGAACTACGCAGATAGTGAGGTAACAAGCTATCTGAGGTGGGTCTCGGTGTCAAATCTTGACAGGCTGTCCGAGAATAGGCATTTTGGCAGATTTTCGAGTCATAAGCCCTTTAATATCAAGGCCCATTTTTTAAGATTTTGCATTCTCGGACAGCCTGTCGCCACTTAACAAATAATTCAATCCATCATGTCAATCTTTGATACCAGCTTCCCGCCAAACAAATCGTCGGGCAGGCCCGCCAACCTGCCCGTACTGAATGGTACGTTCGGGCGGGAAGGCTCGTCGGGTAAACCCGCCCGGATGAATCCCTGCCCGACGAATGGCAGGTGGGCGTTCGGCCAGCCCCCGTCCGATTCCCCGGCACGGGCGGGCGATACTCATTCTGGCGGGGACGGGGGCAAGCTAGCGGGGAATTTTTGTATACCTTGACAGTCCAGAGGTGGTAGGAGGACAAGAGGGGATTAAAGAGGATACTGGTGGGATGCATACAATATGAAGAAATCTAAGAGATACGATACTTCACATCTTATAGAAGATCAGCCTGAACCGGGATCACGCGGCAAAGTGCTCAAGAATAAGCTCGGCGTAACAGGCAAGCGGGAAATGGACAGGCACGAGAAAGCAGAACAAATACGAACTATTGAAGAATTGACAAATATTTTTGGTGTTGACCATCGCTTCACCGCTTTAGACATATGTAAAATACACAAGCTCTGGCTGGGTGACATTTATGAATGGGCCGGAAAATACCGGCAAGTGACGATGAGCAAAAGCGGTTTCCCATTTGCGTTTCCAGCACAAATTTCCAGATTGATGGCTGAGTTTAAGAAAGGACCGTCCATAAATATACTCCCTGCCGTTTTAAAACTCTTGAGGAAGTAATAAAAGCACTGGCAATTGTCCATACGGAACTGGTGCTCATACATCCATTCCGCGAAGGTAATGGGAGAGTCGCAAGGATGCTGGCTACGTTAATGGCGCTGCGATCGAAATTGCCGCCTCTGGATTTCAGGAATATGATCGGCAAGGGAAATAAAGACTATATTAAAGCAGTCCAGGCGGGAATGGAACGAAACTATCAGCCAATGGAAAAGGTATTTGCCTCTGTTATTCGTAAGACGCTGAGGGTTCGTGAACGGAAATGACTTCTTTGAGTTTCTTTTCCATAGTTTTGGAGAGCTTGGGGTATTTTGTGAGAATTCCTTCGACCGCTGTTGAGGAAGATACAGATTGATAGAGCAGAGCTTTGCCAAGTTCAGTGTCTTTCAAATAAGGATTCGTCTTTTTCAGTAATTTTTTAGGCATAATTTGTTATTGTAATAATAGGCTGCATTTTGTCAAACTATTTGTTTTCTATTACAATCTAATAATATGAGTTCCGCACAAATTGTACAAAAACTCTGGAGTTATTGTAATGTTCTCCGTGATGACGGAATGTCGTACGGTAAAGAAGCTAGGGTCATCTTATAGCATAAATCAATCCTTGCTTAGGAAGAGAAAAGAAGTAGAAAGAGAACGTATGTGGCTTGTCATGTTGTCAGGTTTTTCCTTTGATTTTCCATGTCACTTCTTTCAGTTCTTTATTCATTTTTATTATCGCTTCTTCTACTGCACATTCCCATTGTCCGACTCCGTATTTTTCCTTCCAGGGTGAAAGAGTATGAGCGTAGATTATTCCTCTGGAGGAATTTACTATTGCACCGTATCCATCGGGATTAAAGCATCTCGCAATGTTTTTTAAGCTGGCGCTCTGCGCTCCAAATCCGGGTACGAGGAAGTATGAATTTGGCATAATAGTCCTGAGATTGCCGGCAATGGTTGGGTTTGTTGAAGCGACTACGGCGCCAATAGGGCTGTAACCTCTCTTACCTATTAAATCTCTTCCCAATTTGTTTACCTGGTTTGCGACTATTTGATAGATTGTTTTGTTGTTGCATCTTAAATCCTGGATTTCTTTAGAGGAGGGATTGGAGGTTTTGACAAGGATAAATATTCCTTTGCCATGTTTTCTGGCTTGTTTAATAAAGGGCAGGACGCTGTCTGTCCCCAGAAAAGGGTTGACGGTGACAGCATCTACTTCAAAAGAGTTTTCTCTCGAATCATTGGATTTAACAGCGCCGAGATGCGCTGCAGCATAGGCTTCTGCGGTGTGAGGGACGTCTCCCCTTTTTATGTCTCCAATGACTATCAGGTTTTTTTTTTAGCGTATTTAATTGTGTCGGAATAGGCTCTAAGCCCCAGTGGGCCGAGCATTTCATAAAAAGCAATTTGGAGCTTTACTATCCCTACATGATTATGAATTATATTTATTATCTGTTTGTTAAAATCTAAAATTGCTCTGGCGGCATTATTGAGGCTGTTTCCCCTTTTTTTAAAAGCGGCTTTTTTTATTTCTAAAGGGATATATTCCAGTTGTGGGTCAAGCCCCACAACAGAGCAACTGTCCTTTTTATCAATGGCTGTTATCAGTTGATTTATAAAACTTTTCATAAATGCTTAAAGACCTGGTCAAGATAGAGAATTAGTAGTCTAAAAAGTTTTTGATTAATCCCGGCCCCTCCACAGTCAGGAAAGATTCTGGATGGAACTGTACTCCTTCCAAAGGGAATTCCTTGTGCCTTATACCCATTATTTCATCTTCATCTGCATATGCCGTTATCTCGAAGGAATCCGGTAATGTTTCTTTGCTTACAATAAGAGAATGATAACGGGTGGCTTCAAAAGGGTTGGTTAATCCCTTGAATATTGTTTTGTTGTCATGATGTATCATAGATGTTTTGCCGTGCATTATCCTTCTTGCCCGGATAATCTCGGCTCCGAAAGTAAATGCGATGCATTGATGTCCCAGGCAAACACCTAATATTGGCACTTTTCCTGCAAAATTCTTAATTACAGAGTTAGATATGCCCCCTTCTTTTGGGGTGCATGGCCCGGGTGAAATAATTATGTGACTCGGATTCTTATTTTCAATCTCCGCAATAGTAATCTTGTCATTTCTGACTACCTCTATGCTTGTACCGAAAGCTCCTATCTGCTGTACGAGATTGTAAGTAAAAGAATCATAATTATCTATTAATAATACCAATTTAAGACTGTATTGATTTTATTAGTTATGGGGTTAAAGAAACTTAGTTTTTTGCTGTTTTCTTTCCGTGATTTCTCATGTTAATAAAGGCAAAGTAAGTTTATCAGAAAAAAAATGTATGTCAAATGCTTAATCTTAATAAATTGCCTTGTAGAAACTACTTAGAGAAATCAGGGAACAAAAATGCGCTTGACAAAAAATCAATTCTTGTTATTATCACACTTTAGGAAAAAATGGAAGTGGTTTGCTTTTAAAACCTTAGAAAAGTTTGATAATATCTGTACAGCCTTGAGTATGTTCCTAACGCGTTTAATAACATTATCTTATGTCATTGGTGTTGATGAAAATTCGATGAGAGAGCTTAATTGAAGTAAGCACTAGGGGTCTTCGAATAATTGGAGCTGTTCAGGTTGTTACAGAAAAAGTGGGAGTTTACCCACTTTTTTTTTTGAGAGCATTAGAAGGATTTTAAATGGATAAAGAAAGCTTGTTAAGGTTGGTTGACTTATTACATAAGGACAAAGATATCGACAAAGACATCGTGTTCCAGAGTATCGAATCCGCTCTGGAATCTGCTGCGAGAAAACATCTGAAAACCAGCGAGGCGATTTCAATTAAGATTGACAGGGCGACGGGAGAGATCGCTGCAATGCAGGGGGAGCAGGAAATAGACCTTTCTGACCTGGGAAGAATAACCGCTCAGACTGCCAAACAAGTGATAATTCAGAAGATTAAGGAAGCAGAAAGGGACGTTATTTATGATGAATACGTAGACAGAAAGGGCACAATTGTAAGCGGTATGGTACAACGCTTTGAAGGGCCGACTATAGTTATAAATCTCGGTAAGACAGAAGGGTATCTTCCAAAGTCAGAGCAAATCAGCAATGAATACCATCGTTCTGGGGAAAGGATAAGATGTATTGTTACAGACGTGAAAAAGGTGGGCCATAAAGTTAAAATTTCACTCTCAAGGACCCATTCAGGGT
>CAKKPF010000313.1 GCA_919901575.1 Candidatus Brocadiaceae bacterium | reverse complement strand
AAAGGTTTGTGAACCCGAACTGGCATTAGATGAACAAATTCAAGAAGAATGGGAACCACATGTTCCTGGGAAGAAGGAGATTTATGGCGCAAAATTTCCATGGAGGACCCTGTCCAGAAAAGATATTCCAAACGCTATAATTTTCTCAGAGATTATCGGTCCTCCAATCTCAAAAAGAAAGAGTCACAGATTGTTTTAATAAATTAGCTCCTTACTGTCGCTAATTTATGGACATGTTCCTCTCTTTCGAGAGGAATCCAATACTGGAATCCTCTCGAAAGAGAGGGGCCTGACACCAGACAGGAACTCCTAGAGATATAATTTGGTAGCCAGAGTGGTGGAATTGGCAGACGCGCCGGACTCAAAATCCGGTCCCCGTTAAGGGGGTGTGGGTTCGACTCCCACCTCTGGCACCATTATAAATTAGCTCACTGCATTCGCTAATTTATCAGAAAAAAGGCTCAAATTTTTCATAGAGGGTCTGAAGTTTCTTTTTATAATACTCTATATTTTCATCCGGTTTTTCCTTGTCCCATTGTGAAGCAAGTTTGCAATTATCGAATACCCGTACTGTGCTTTTATCACCAATTACATAATATGAGATTTGATCGCCAGGTTGGTATTCACGCTCTGACTTGATGGCCAATTCGTATGCAGCCGCAGCGCTTCTTTTCTTTTTACTTACCTTCTCGGTATAAGTAGCAAGTGACTCCTGCAAAGTTTCCGTCTTGATGAACATCTTCTTGTCCCATTTATGATTCACAAGTTCCTCAGTATACTTCTCTAAAAGATTATCCGCTTTCTGCCCCTCTCCTTTAAGCAAAAGAAAAAACATCTCTTCCATAAACTTACGCTGGAAGAGCTCCAAGCCTCTGGAACGCAGACCAGAGCCCTTAATAATCATCTTGTCATCATAGCCAAGAAGTACATAGTTTTTAATTTTATAGCTGAACATCGCCTTATACCTGCCGGCTAGTTCAAGATTTATACCCACAGGAAGTACGTTTGATAATTCATTAATAAGCCCTTCCTCATCCTTCTTATTTTTAATATTGTCCGATGGAACAAAATAGATGCCGTCGGTATCAATCTCTATCACTTTACAATCGTTACCCTCCAGCCATTCAACCATGGACTTTATAATGCTTCTCCCTTTCGCCGTTACCTTATTTGCCTCATCAAAATCGCTGAAGTGGCCATATGCAAAGCCCAAATAGCCATAAAATGAATTTATGAGTATCTTGAAAGTGGCCTGGAGCGCATCAAAATACATCTTTTCAGATTCTGATTTTGCAACACTAACCATTTCTTTTGCCTTCATCCTGAAGTCCTTCAAGTCTCCTAGCAATGAACGAAAGATGTTGAGCACATCATTCTTCGGAAAATAATTGAAGGATAACATTATGGATGGGTACAGTGACTGAACATCACAATACAAAATCCTATTGACAACTCCCTGGTAAAACATATCAGTATATCCGCCGGAATATTCTCTGGCTTGAGGTGTTCGCGGAATTGAATGGTTTGAGTTTATATATTCTCTTATGAAGAGTGAATCTATCTTTGTGGCATTACCTCTTATGACGGTATTCTGGAACGAATATGGAAATATCCTGGTCTGATAATAGAAGCTCTGGCTCAAGATTTCGCTGATAGCCCTTGTCTCTCTGACATCGTCCATCCCATATTTTAGAAGCTCATCCGGTTTATTATCATAATACCAATTAATCTTTTCCGGTTTTATGTACACTCTTTCAGGCGATGCAACATTAAAATGTTTTGCCACATTCTTAAGCCCATAGCTCTCCAGATTTCTCGCAGTAACATCATACATCTGGACAAGCAAATACGTATCTACAATGTGACGTCCATACACCTCATATTTCTTGTAAGATATCGTTCGTTCCGCAATATTTAAACGTGATGAATGGGATTTAATGATTTGCTTATTACGGCCAATAGCTAAAGGAACTTTATACCTTCTCGCACGCGCCTCTATATAGGTTAGATCAAAATTAAATATGTTATGCCCTTCTATTACATCAGGATCTCTTAGATTTATCTGTTCAACCATAATCTCCAGCATCTCTTTCTCGTCATATTCTCTTCCTGAAATTGCATATTCCCAGCCGTCACTATCTGAAAGAGATATCACCGTAATTCTATCTTCATCCCTATAAGGATTTGAAAATTCATATCCCTCCGCACAATACGTCTCAATATCAAGCTGAAGCCTGAGCAAATCACCAAATGATATTTCTTTAAAAAGTGTTCGACCTGAAAAAAGAAGGTATTGATGAACCGGATCATTTAAATAAAAAAATGGCGCGCTTAAACTTGCCGGAGTTGCGCCTGTAGTCTTCTTAAAATGTTTCAACAACCGTTGTAAGTCCGACCAACTTTCCGTCAATACCAGATATTTATAATGTGCACTCCCCTTAAGCCTTTTTGCCTCATATGTACCGCTCCAGCCATCCATATATATAGTGTCTTCCAGGAAAATAAATGGTTTGAAACTCTCCTTCTTTGACGTCACCTCATTTCTCTTACGAAAGAATATTTCCACAACATTCTCGCCATCAAACTCAACAGCCGTAATGAACGGAGTAGAATCACGGCCAAAGAGAATTTCGTTATCGTGAAAAGATACCTTTTTGAATTTCATATCCATTTGAAATTTATATCCTTATTATTAAAGCATAGAACTCAATTTGTTTCGGTGACCTGCCCCCGTCCGAACGGATTCATCCGGGCGGGCGACTACGCCTTTCCCGTCCAAACAAATTTGACGGGCAAGCAGGCGGGGAGGACTCACCGAAACATCGGCATTTGTATGCTAAAGTGTATTCTATGATTCATCTCATTTTTGTCCAGTAGAAATAAACATATATTTTTGCATTATAATAAATTATATTGTATTTTCAACAGTTCGGTGTAATTGGTCAATATCAAGTGGAATTTCATGCTGTATGGTGGGAGTATCAAGCCCGTGCTTTCGCAGGGTATCCAGCCTGCCTGTGCGTGGCACGCAGACAGGTTAGTTAGCTCTGGAATCTCCGGCCCCAGGGCGGACGAGGATGCCTTCCGAAAGGAAGGGTACTTCGTTTAACTAAATATCGCTCCGTTATTACTTTTTTTTTAACTTGGACATTTATCATAGTTTTTAATAAAATAAGCATATGAATATTGTATCAAAGGACCTGTTTCAACACATGGTACGCATTCGCCGCCAGATACACAGGCATCCGGAACTTGGATATCAGGAAGAAAACACTGCAGCTATCATAGCCGAAGAATTAAATAAGCTTGGCATAAAAGCTGCTACAGGAATCGGAAAAACAGGTGTGGTGGGTCGAATTGACTCGACAAATAATGCCGGCCCTGTAGTGGCCTTAAGGGCCGATATGGACGCATTAGCTATTCAAGAAGAAACCGGGCTTGAGTTTGCATCTGAAGTCAAAGGCGTAATGCATGCCTGCGGCCACGATGGACATGTTGCAATGCTCATTGGCGCCGCTGCCCTATTGAAACAATCCCTCAAGACAGGCAGCGTAATACTTGTATTCCAGCCGGCAGAGGAGGGTGGCGCCGGCGCTCAGAAAGTTATGGAATCCGGACTTCTTGAGGATGCAGAGGCAATTTATGCCTGCCATCTGGACAGGCACTTTAAGGCCGGGGAATTAGTCGTGCAGGCAGGCACTATTTCTGCTTTTACTGACAGATTTGACATCTCAATTAAGGGTAAGGGTGGACACGTAGCCCAGCCCCATGATACGGTTGATGCCATAGTAGTAGCAAGTCTCATCGTAATGTCCCTGCAAACAATAGTATCAAGAGAAGTAAATCCACTGTATCCCTCAATCGTGTCAGTAGGCCGGATTGAGGGAGGCTTTGTCCCAAATGCCGTGGCAGAAAATGCCATACTATGTGGTACCGTACGCACAACTGTACCGCATGTACGAGAACAGATAATAGCAGGAATCAAACGTATGGGTAAAGCGGCAGGCACGCTTCACAATGCCGACGTGAAAGTAACGATTATTAAAGGCTACCCTGCCGTTACTAATACCTTTGACGAGACAGAGATTGCCAGAAAAGCAGTTATAAACATTTTTGGAGATCAGGCGCTCGTTGATACTCAGTTTGCAAGTATGGGAGGCGAAGATTTTTCTTTCTATCTGGAAAAGATACCGGGATGCCTTGTAAGGGTGGGAGCACAGAAGGTAGGCTTTGCGAACATTCCCGCTCACAGCTCTACCTTCGACTTTGATGAAAATGCCCTTGGCATCGGCGCCGCATTTATGGCAGAAACTGCAAGATTAACGATTGATCATCTAACACGAAAGTAAGGGCGTATAATAATACGCCCCTACAAAAGACAAAATGTAAATAGGTCAGGGACACTTCCCATTTTAGTATGCTGTCCAACAAACACTTAATGTCAGTTCAGACTACCTGTTGCCCCTTTATCTTCCAGGATTTTCTGGATTCTCTTTATTTGACCGCCTGCATGTTCTATTGTTATGAAACTTTGTGGGTGGTCTGCAAGATAAATGCCTGATTCTCCCTTAGTCTTTCGTTCACGCAAAAACCACAAACCATTCTGTCCCGTTTTGTAGAAAATATCATCACTTTTGAGTGGTCCTTCAGGGGATGGTATTGCTAATAAAATTACCGTTTGATTCTTGTCACCTTTTAATACTTCCTCCACTTTGAGAATACCTATAACGGTTTTAGCCTGATTTATCGTAACTTGTGTGTTGCCAATCAATTCAGCAGTGATGATTACGTCGGATTGTTTAACTAATTCTATATCGGAAAGTTTTACCCACATTGCATTAGTAATCGCAGGAACCAAGATTAGAGTGAATATTAATACTATGGCTCCAATAAGT
>CAKKPF010000312.1 GCA_919901575.1 Candidatus Brocadiaceae bacterium | reverse complement strand
GCCCTACACTAAATTATTACAAGGAAAATGTCCAACTATTATAGACACAGAGGGTAGCCGCAAAGAAGTAAGTCGAGAAAAATATAGGTATCAACTCATGGATTCTGAGAATAAGGAGATATTTAGATTCGATAATGCTTCTCATCACAAATCTATTGCTTCTTTTCCCCATCATAAACATATTGACACAAGTGTTTATGAGTCACCCGCACCATCCTTAACAGATATATTAAGGGAGATAGAACATCGTATACTTGGACTTTCTCCATAATTTGTAGACCGAGAGAGACAGGAAGAAATTTGTAAGGCTAAAAATATAATTATGAAACTCTCTGAGGATATAGTACTCTTTATTGGAGATGATATTATTAACAATTGATAAAACCTTAAAAAACAGATATTGTTCTGATAACATCTGATGGCAGCAACAATCTAAGCAAGATATAAAACTTTTTAATCTCAACAAGTTACAGAGCTAAGCTCAGCTTTGTAGAATTCCTGAAACATGAATGATATAGCTATTAATATAGAAAATTTGGGCAAACAGTATAAAATAGGCGCCGCCGCGGAGAAGGGCAGGACTTTTCGAGAAGCGTTAACTGACAAGATTGTAACGCCACTCCGTCTTATGAGAAATACCTTTTTTAGACCTGATACTTCAGGTTTCGATGCTGAGTCGGAATTAATTTGGGCACTGAAGAACATTTCCTTTCAGGTTAAAAAAGGAGAAGTCGTCGGGATCATAGGCCGAAACGGTGCAGGAAAGACTACACTTTTAAAGATTCTATCACGGATCACAGAACCGACAGAGGGAGAGGTTAGAATTAATGGTCGTGTAGGTTCCTTGCTGGAAGTGGGCGCCGGTTTTCATTCAGAGCTTACTGGAAGGGAAAATATTTACTTAAATGGAGCAATTCTGGGAATGAAAAAAGCAGAGATTGATAAAAAGTTTGATAATATTGTGGCCTTTGCTGAAATAAAAAGATTTATCGATACTCCCGTTAAAAGATATTCCAGTGGTATGTATATGCGTTTAGCCTTTGCCGTAGCCGCCCAATTGGAACCGGAGATTCTACTTGTAGATGAGGTGCTTGCGGTTGGAGATGCTTTGTTTCAGACAAAATGCCTGGCTAAAATGTCAAGTATTACCCAACAAGGACGGACAGTGTTATTCGTCAGCCATAATATGTCAGCAATCTCAAGTATTTGCAAGACTGGTATCCTGCTTGAAGCAGGCAAGATTTCCTTTGCAGGGCCAGTTCGGGAAGCGGTTTCTATATATCTGGATCAATTTTCTGGAACCAGTCAAAGAGGAATGCAGTTAAGCCTGCGTAAAGACCGTACGGGTACCGGTGAGGCAATATTGGTCAATTTCTGTCTTGAGGATGAAGATGGAAAGGAAATTGTTCAAATTAGAAACGGACAAACAGTCCGGTTTATTTTTGATTATATCACAAAATCATACCAGGAAGTTAAAGATGTTGATTTCCAGATTGTGATGTTGACACAGGAAGCAGAACTTCTTTTTCAATTTGGAACAAGATTTACAGGTCAACAATTGAAAAAAATTGCTCCTAAGGGGAAATTTATATGTGAAATCAGGAAATTTCCTTTGGTGCCAGGGCATTACCGATTGGACGCCTATTTAGCAGCCGGAGGCAAGCCTTCCGATTACATTTCATGGTTAACACTGGTAGATGTTATAGATGGAGATTTTTATCAATCTGGTTATTGTATTTTTGAGAAAGAAAGCAAATTCCTGGTTGACGGTTCTTTTTCTTTTCAGGAGTCACATTAACCTTTCTTAAACTGAATAATACTATGGATAAGACTTCAGGAGAAATCTTTCTCAGTAAAATTGTAAGAAGATTTTGATTGTCTAAGAGAAAAAGCGGATCCTATAAACATTAATAAAAGACCAATTTGAAAGGTTTCCTTTAAAACTTAAAACTTTTTAAAAAGTAACGTCTATACCAAATATGAAATGGTTGAGAGAAATCCGGAACATTTACCCAGATGAATTACAACTTCTTGATGAGGCGCTAACCAATTTTTACTCAAATCCTCCGAAAGCTTATCATGAAGTAGCAATTGCAGCCAATGAAAATTTGAATGATCAGGATCATATTTTTCACAGAAGAATAGTCAGCCATGCCTATCCCGGCGCAAAAGTCCTCGATGTAGGCTGCGGCAACGCAATTACCTCTCCGTGGTTCACAGAAAAAGGAGCCTGTTACACCGGAGTGGATATTTCCAGGGAACAATTAGAAGTAAATAAAAAAAAGTATCCAAAATGTGATTTTCTGGAGATGCACTGGCGTGATATTCATACTCTTGGAGATGTTTTTGACATTGTAACATCGTTCTTTACTTTGGAGCATATTGTTTATCCACGTGAATTTTTAGAGGCATCTGCTCTCTGTGTAAAACCTGGTGGGTTCTTGGCTTTACTTTGTCCAGACTATCTTGAGCGCGGTTTTCTTCCATCTCAACATTTCTTTGGAAGAAAACCCGGAGGTATTAAGGACAAAATAAGTAAATGCCAGTGGATTGAGGCATTGATAGAAGTAGTTAATCGATATATTATTTTTCCGGGATTAATTATGAAGGCACGATTAATGTCCAAAAATGGCGGAGCCTGGTTAATTAACCTTCGTCCGCTTTGTTTAGAAACCGAGTCGTGGGAGATAGACTGGGATGCAGTCTATATGGTTGGAGAAGATGAAGTTACTAACTATATAGGAACCCTGGGGTTTAATATTGTAGAGCGGGGCGCTATGTTACGCAAAACCGATAACTCTAAAACTTGTTCAGGCTTATGTTTTATACTTGCCCAAAAGCCTGTGGAGCTTTGTGCAGAGGAAATAAAACAGTTTAGAAGGAAAAAAGATATACGCACAAATAGTTTACCAATCTTTTTATTGAAGGCTGTTGCACGTATCACTATAGATATTCTTGGATTTTTGCCGTATGTCCGACGTATTCAAAAGAGGATTGACTGTTATATTCATACAAAACGGCAGAACCGCTTAAATCCTGAAGAAATTGAGACTATCTATACCACCCAATATCACAAAAAACATCACTATGGAAGATTTGATGTTGATGATAGCGGTTGGGAACCGGATGCTGTAACCAAACTCGCACATGCCAGGGCTATCATGCAGGTTTTGCCCCATATCAAAAAAGTATTAATTGGAGGTTGTTCTTCCGGAATGGGGATCTTTGCGTTCAGACAGATCAATGTACAAGCTTATGGTTTTGAAATATCTCCAGACCTGGATCGGATTGTACTTCCAGAGGTAAAAGACTATATTAGGAGTGGCTCGATGATAGATATTCCATTTGATGCAAATGATAATTTTGACTGTTTTCTCACTACAGACGTTTTGGAGCATGTGCAACTCAAAAACGTCAATCGTGCATTTAGGGAGATGGCGCGTATAAATTGTCCGTGGATGGTACACCTCATCAACCACACAGATTTAAGACCTGACCACATGACGCTAAAACCCTTGAAATGGTGGGCAAAGCAAGCCAGCCCTTACTACAGGCTACGCACCGACTTGCAGGCTCCCGTAAGTGATAATCCACGTATCTACGGCCTGAATGGCGACCCTCTGCACGTCTATACTTTCTGGGAGCGGATATAAAGCGGTTAGGCGGTTGTAACATTTGTAAAACTGTTTACTTTTGAAGTTGTTCTATTTTTTTTGGGAAAAAAGAGACTTATGTATAATTGCCTTGGAATAACCTTGTTTTTTAACGAATTTGAGATGTTATTTCTACAACTGAAAACCTTGAGCAGAATTTGCGATCATATTATCATTGTAGAAGCAGAATGTAACTGGAGAGGTGAACTAAGAAAGAACCTCGAGTTTGGCCATTTCTTAGAGAGATTTGGAAAAGATATCAAAGGAATACCGTACGAATACTTAAAGATACCAAAAGAAAATTTTGAAAAAGTGAAAGACTTAGAGTTGGAAAGACATATTGCCTTTGAGAATGAAGGAATGTGCAGATCAGTTCCTTTCCTTAAATACATGGCTAAATACTATATCTACAACGATGTTGATGAAATATTTGCAGATGAACAAATAGAGGAAATCAAGTCACTGATATCCGGCGATTTTAGAGGAAAGAAGGAGTTTAAATTCTGGTACTTCAATTACTATCTGAACTGGAGATGTGTTTACCCCAGAGGCTGGAAACGTATCTTATGCCTAATGAAAAGTAACCCTGTAATATTCGGCCCCACATATTCTCTGTTTGATTATGAAGCCGCTCAGGAGTTTGCTTTGAAATTTAAGGGAAGGCGACAAATACCGCCTCCGTCAAATCCTAAAACCACAGGATACCATTTTTCATATCTCTATTCACTGGAAACCAAGCTGAAGAGCTTTGCACATACTGAGCTAACGAGTCAGGCTTCAACCGCAATGAAAAAGAAAGAGCAAAGGATTGCTGCCGCAAATCCAAAGTGGAAGTGTAAGACTATTCCAATGAAGAGTATACATATTCAGGACTTACATAAACATATAGAGATTTTCAACCCATTCATCGGCCCTTGACTGTTAATCGTTAAGATCCAATCAATGGCATATCTAAGAAGATCCTTTTATTTCTAAAATCGAGAACTAATGAATATCGATAGTAATCATGCATTGAAGATCGTACACTATGCTCATCAACTCGGTTTAGGCGGTGTGGAAAAATGTATGCAGTATTTCCTGGAGTATCTGCATAATGCCGGCCACGATTGCTACTGCATACATAATCGCCAGAGAACTGATGAGGAGGGTAAATATAGAGAAAAATTACTACAGGACCTTCTGGGCAGTGAAAAAGTGCTGGCATACTCCACTGAAGAAGAGTTTTTCAGTATATTGGGAAATATAAAACCCGATATCTTTCATACTCATCGGAGCGGAAGTCCAAATGAGTTTCCTATTGTTCCCGGGCTGGAAAAATATGTAAGAAGGTGTGTAGAATCCAATGTCTTTGGCGGTTATGATCCTGTAAACATCATTGATTTGACAATTTATATCAGTGATTATTTATTTAAAAACGCTCGACACCCCAATAGGAAAACATGTGTTATTTATTATCCTGTTAAGATACCATCACATACAAGAAATCTAAGAAGTGTTCTTTGTATATCATCTTCTACATTTGTAATGGGCCGTCTTGGTAGGCCTGATGATTATATTTTCGATCCTATTTCTTTGCAGGCTCTCAAAGTGATTGAAGAAAAAGAGGATTATGATCTCCTGTATCTTGTCCAGTCGCCCCCTCCTAATATGATAAAAACAGCCCGGGAAATGGGACTGAAAAAGGTGCGGTTTTTAACTGTCCCTATTGTAACAGATGATGAGATTACCTCTTTTTACAACACAATTGACATCCTTGCCCATGCCCGCAGAGATGGTGAGACATTTGGGTTAAATATTGCCGAAGCGATGATTCATGGCAAACCCGTTATCTCACATCGAAGCCGCAGAGCAAATGCGCATAAACCCTTTGTAAAAAAATGTGGTTTCTTTGTAAGAATGGACAACTACAAGCAATATGCTAAATATATTGATTTATTATATCATAACAGGAAAAAACGTATAAAATTAGGTAGAAAAGGGCAGGAATTTGCCAGGGAGAATTTTCTCCTGACAAATATCGGTAAAAAATTAGAGTCATGCTACAAACAATTACTTACCTGATTTCATAGATTCTTTCTCGACCTGCCAAAGTATCCGTTTTGCAGAATTGAATTTATAAATGAATAATACGAATAAACCTAAGATTATAAACATCATGCCTCATGGACCGTGTTATCACTACTCTCCTGATGAGAAACCGGATTATTGGTGGGAAAAGCAGGATGGTAGCTGGCTGGGTTTCTGGATACGAGAATGGCCGGATTTGTTGGGAGAAGCGGTATTAAGCGTGAGTGGTCAATATCGTTGGGAGGTATGGCAGCCTGATTTCCGCGCTGATAAAATATATACCAAACAATTAGATACAGGTTTGATTCATCGTCTATTTCCCGCAAAAGAAAAAATCTATAGACCGGGAGTCAGGGCTCAAAGCGGTATATACTCAGAAAGAATGATTTCACATATCAGGAAACTCCGAGACACGCCAATAATCTTACAATTACATGATCATTTTCGTGTACCATTTAATAATGAAATCTTGAAGATATTTGGACCAAAAAAGAAATTCCCCGTATTTCTCGTGGGGTATGGCCCCTCGAAGGCGCCCACTAGTGAAATGTTGAGTTTGCACAGATTAGAGACTTATTTGTGCCTTATGGCAGAGCAGTGGCGGCTGAAAAAACCTTTAAAGTACATAGATGTGATTTCTGAGCACACAACATCAGCATTAAAAGAAGTTCAAAAGGTCTACGGCGGCCGTGTAGAAAAACTCTCAATGGGGTGTAATTTAGACATCTGGGTACCTGTTCCTTCAGCAGGGATGAAGAAAACTGTCAGGCGTGAAATTAATATTCCCCTGGAGAAAAATGTGTTTTTTGCTTCCGGCAACTACGTCTCCAGAAAGCAACTGGACAAATTGTTAGAAGCCTTTCGTAGTATAATAAACCGCAATGACTTTTTTCTTGTTATAGCAGGACACGGAGACAAGGCCAATACCGACTTAATTACATCACTTGCAGCGCCTTTGGTAAAACAGAGAAAATGTATCCTTCACCCTTATGTAACGGGTGAGGAGCTTAGAAATCTTTATTGGGCATCGGATGTGTATATTTCAACAGCTAATGACGAAGGGGGGCCGGTTTCAGTTGTGAAGGCTATGGCCTGCGGTTTACCGGTTGTTACAACACCTGTGGGAGGGACGTCAGAACTGATGAAAGAAAATAATGTGGGAGCATTCCTGCCTGTAAAAGGATACAAAGAATGGGCGGCTATTATTGAAGGACTGCTTGACAACGGCTTTCCTGTACCGATGGATATACAACTTGTCAGGAATACTTATCAATGGGAGAATATTGCAAGACGATTTGTAAGCATATATGATGATTTGTGTAAAATGTATTTTTGACCAGGATTTGTCTCTTGATGTATAGAAAATGCAAAGTTTTTGGTAGGAGCCGTCTCCTGACGGCGATCGTCAGTACTCAACGATGAGAATCAGGTCGCCAACAGGAGTTGGCTCCTACCTAAGCATTTAATGTCGCCAAAAGCCTAATTAATAAAGTTCACCATGTCAAATTTAACAATGAATATAATCGATCATAAATATAATAAACGAACAGTTATTGGATTATTTTCTGTTACTTTTGCTATATGTCTGGCTTTGTACGCTTTTTTTGGATACTTATACAAAGGATGGATATTTGGAGCTGATGCCCAGGGTTTTTACATGATTGGCCGTTCCCTCTATTTCGACCACGATTTCAATCTCACAAATGAGCTGCAATTAGACCCTCGTCCTGGAAATCTCGGGACAGAAATACATTTAACGAAAACAGGCAAAATAGATAATCATGCGCCCATAGGATATGCCCTGTTGACACAACCATTCTTTTTACTGGCAGACATTATTACCGGAAGCTCTAATTACTTATTAAGAACAAAACTTCCTTATGATGGATATAGAGGCGTCTTTGGCATATTGGTTCCTTTTGCCACAATGATTTACGGCTTTGTTGGGGGCTTTCTGGCCTATAAAATTATAGCCATATTTCTTGATAATGTCATAGCGTCACTATCCATAAATATTGTAATCCTGTCCACCAGTTTACTCTGGTATATCACCGGGCAGGTGACCATGGTGCATATACACAGTTTTGCAGCCCTGGCAGCTTTGATGTACAGCACAATGCCTTTTTTTAAAAGGGATATCTCAGAAATAGGCATCCTGAGATATGTTTGCGTCGGCAGCTTTCTTGCTCTGGCCACTATGATACGCTTTCAGAATGCGATATTTGCGCTTATACCAATCGTTGCCATGGCTCAGCATCTATTTTTTGTGCGAAAAAGTGATAGTAACATGAAACCATTGTTAAAATTGATCGGGAAAATATCACTGAGTGTTTTTTCCACAGTTATTTGCTTTATACCACAAATTTTTTACTATAAAGTAGTATATAGCAGTTATTCTGTCACAGGCTCTTATCTTGGACATGGCTGGAGTTTTGATTTTTCAAAACCGGAATTATTAAAAACATTGTTTTCTACCAATCATGGCTTGTTTCTATGGAATCCTATTACTTTAATATCATGTTTGGGAATATGTTTATTATTTTATAGAATAAAAGAGGGACGCCTCTTCATATTTTTGTTATCAATCTGTTTTGTTTTAACGTGGTATATTGTTGCCTCATGGGATTATACGCTGGCCAACTCATTTGGCAATCGAGGTTTCGATGGTTCAACACTTTTTTTTGCTCTGGGCTGGGCAGAGATTCTAAACAGGTTATGGAAGAAAAAGAAAATTGTTATGTCGGCGTGTATTATACTTGTATTGTGGAACGTGCAACTCTTAATGCAGCAAAGGTATTTAGGATGGCTTCCGATTCATGGAGATGTGTCTTATTTACAAGTATTCAAAAGCTATAAAAAACTACCTGGCGAATGGGAAAGAATAAAAACGAAATACTTCTTTTGATGTCTCACTAAAATCTTTAGACCAGAAAGGAGAAAGAAAGAATCATTGCTAAATAAGGTAACAATAGTAATCCCGACAAGAAATGAAGAGCTTAATATCCGTAATGTAATTACTCAGGTAAAGGGGTACGGAGACGAGATATTAGTAGTTGACGGGCACTCTACAGATAGAACGAGAGAAATAGCACAAGAACTGAATTGCAGGGTTATTCTGGATAATGGCGTAGGGAAGGGAGATGGTATCAGATGTGCTCTTAAGGCGGCGGAAGGGGACATTGTGTTATTTATAGATGCTGATGGATCACACGAAGCAAAAGACATCCCAGAATTACTCAAGCCAATAATTGAAGGAAAAGCAGACATGGTAGTTGCTTCTCGTTTCCGTGGAGGAAGCGATGAATTTGTAGGAGACATCGAAAAGCTTTTGCGTATAGTGGGGAGCAACATCATTACAACTTGTATTAATTATAGATTCGGCATCTGGCTTACAGAAAGCCAGAATGGTTTTCGTGCAATCAGACGGGAAGCGGGGCTAAAATTAGATTTAAAAGAAAACATAACTACAATCGAACAAGAAATCACTATTAAATGTTTGATATAGGGATACCGGATCGTTGAAGTGCCCAGCCATGAGTATGCCCGGCGCTGTGGAGATTCTAAGATCATACTCCGAAAGGTTTGGTTTCGTTATATATACAGTTGGATAAAGTATTGCTATTTTCCTTGAGTCTATTCTTTTATGAAATTTGACATAGTTACTGGATATACCGGCTTTGTCGGTAAGGCGCTTGTATTACGTTTGATAAAATTGAATAGGAGCAAAAAGCTTATCCTTGTGGGACGAAACAGACCTGACTTTTTGGATGAAAACACCGAGTATCACAATAAATGGCAGTATATAGAATTCGATTATACAAAATTGCCGACAGCGAAATTTCCAGTTAATAATATAGATACTGTTTATCATTGCGGCGGTATTTCATCGATATCTGCCAGGTGGATAGACCTTCTGAATACAAATGTGAATGGAACTGTGAATTTCTTAAGCTGGATAATTGCGGCTGCAAAGATAGAGAGGGTCATATTTATCAGTTCAGCTCTGGCTTGTGGATATGATACCTCTTCTAATGGCAGTCTTTGCCGATTAAACCAGGAAACACCTTCAAATCCGAATACCCCATATGGAAGGAGCAAATACGAAACGGAATTAAAGATAAAAGCATTGGCAATAAAACATGGGTTTAAACTTGTTATTGTTCGGCCTTCCTATATTTATGGCACCGGGATGAGACAGAATAGCGGGTTTTCAAAGTTCATTCACATGGTCAAAAACCAGAGTATTGGAGCACGCATGAACTATCCTGGTTCGTTAAGCTTTACACATATAGATAATCTTATTACACTTCTCATCCATGTGTCCAGGGATGAATCAACCGTTGATGAAATCTTCTTTGCAGATTCTAAACCGATTCTTTATACGGAATTATTCAAAATTTTAGGAGAAATTCTAGGGATAGAAATAAAATCCATTAAACTGCCTATAATACTGTATAAATCTATTTCCTGGTCTTTGATTCATTTGTACAAAATCCCATACGTGAAGAAGAAAGTCCCATTTCATTTGCTGCCGCTCATCAAGGAAAATATTGGATGTATTGACTTCGACGAAATCAACGTAGAGTATAAAAGTTGTATTAACATCTCCCTGGAAGATGGTCTCAAAAAAACCATTCATTGATTTGAGAAAACTGTGAGAAAGTCTTACAATTACATTCTAAAAAAACAATTAATGAGGGGCAGGATCTTATGGCCTTTTAGTCAATTACTCAAGTATATTGGAATTTATCTAGGCCATAAAATACAAACCCCAATCTCCGGCCCTATACATGCGGTGATTTTCGCCACATACGCCTGTAATCTAAACTGTGTATTTTGTAATTATCCGGAAAAGCATATATTAAAAAAGAGAGCTGGATTACGTGAGTTATCTACTCAGGAGATGAAGAATGTAATATCAGACCTTCATCACTTAAATACAACTGTAGCTGCTTTTACAGGAGGAGAACCGGTCCTGAGAAAGGACATTCATGAATTAATCGAGTTTACTGCCGGGAAAGGTATGTTAACTCATTTATCATCAAACGGATACGCTTTCCGAAACAAGGAAGAAACAAGGAAGCTTTTCGAATCTGGTTTAGACGCCACATCTATTTCGATTGATTCTCCTTACGAAGAAATACACGATGCTATTCGTGGGAAAAAAGGTAATTTCAAACAGGTGATGACTGCTATTGAAAATGTTCGTACTTATAAAGAACGTACAAAAAAAAGAATATCATTAACTACTACAACCGTAATAAATGAAGAAAATGTCGATTCAATACCCGCTCTTATCGAATTATTGAAAGATGCCGGCATAGAACAAATCGGATTTATTCCAGACCATGACTTTGGCGATAATTACACTGATGAGAACCGGGAAAAATATTTTGCTAAGCGGAACAACAGGCTTCTTGAAACCATAGATTTTCTTATAGACTATGCCCGCAAAGAACCTGTTATTGAGAATACCGTTGAATACCTTAGACTTTTTAAGAATTATTATAATGGAAAGCCTTTGCCGATTCCCTGTTATGCTGGTTATGCGACTATTGCTGTAGATTCCTGGGGAGAGATTTACCCTTGTTTTACTTACAGCATGTTAGAGAGAAGTTTTGCGAATATACGGGCGGTTTCCCTGATGGATTTCTGGAAATCTGAAAGAGCACAGAATATGAGAGATAAATGTTCCGAATGCAGGGAATGCTACTGGAACAATCAGACAGAGATAAATTTAATGTTTTCAAAATTCAATTATAAGCGTGTTTAATATAAAAAATGTAGAAAAGTATAAGCGTCTGGCCAATTTTGGATGGAAAGTCTTAGCGGCCAATTATAAAAATCTCAGTTTCCCAGTCAAACTGAATTATGCTGTTACTTATAGATGTAATCAAAGGTGCCTTACTTGTAACATCTGGGAGAAGGCTCCGGATGAAGAAATGTCACTGGAAGAGATAGATGCCTTCTTTAGGAAAAATCCAGGATTCAATTGGATAGACCTGACAGGAGGAGAAATCTTTTTGAGGAAAGATATACATGAAATTTTAAGAATAATAGTTTCTTGCTGCAAGAATCTGTACTTGTTGCATTTTCCAACAAATGGTTCATGCTATAAAGAGGTCATTCGGGCGATTGATTTTTTAATGAGTTCTCCTGTTCCATTGATTATTGCTACGGTTTCCATTGATGGTGATGAAGAAACCCACAACCGTATTCGAGGGAAGGAAAATGCATTTAAGTTTGCCCTGGAGACTTTCCTGGAATTAAAGAAAAGGACAAATAGTAAATTCAAGGTTTATGCGGGAATGACTATTTCACGGTTTAATATTAAAAGATTCCACGAAATTTTACGAAAGATGGAGGAGGGAATTCCCGGTTTAACATATAATGATATGCATTTAAACTTTGCTCAAGCTTCAACTCATTATTACCAAAATGATGCGGATGTCTTAATTGATCCTACTAAGCAAATTGAAATTTTTAATGAACTTTCTGATCGTACTCAAAGTGAAGGCAGAGGAATTATCAAATATCTTGAATCTCATTACCAGTCTCTGGCCGTAGAATTCTTAAAAGAACATAAGAACCCTGCCGTATGTCAGGCGTTATCCTGTTCTTTATTCATGGATCCCGGCGGCCAGCTTTTTCCTTGTATTACATGGAATAAAAGATTGGGAAAGATCAAAGATTATCAATATTCATTAGATACCTTTCTTCAAGATTCGAAGATTATGGAATTAAGAAAAGACGTTATAGACGGAAGGTGTCCTAATTGCTGGACACCGTGCGAAGCTTATCAATCTATTATGGCTCGCACTGCTCCTTTTTCTCGTTGGAATCATAATATTCTTAGTGGCAAGAACAAAACTTAAAAACATGATAGGTTTAACAAGCATTCCAACTATCTGGTTGCCATAGAAAGGAAACCAAATTATGGCAGATGTAATATTAATTTGCCCTCCTTATAGCAGGATAATTTATGGTAAAGCAAAGATTAAAGCGGGTGTTCCAATTAATCCACTATTGAATCTTGCCCTGCTTGCATCACCGCCTATAAAGGCAGATTTTAAGCCAAAGATTTTAGATCTGAATCTAATAGATGATTGCGATAGTTTTCTACGTCAAGAAATCCGGAATGAAAAACCAAAGTTTGCAGGATTTACGTTTACCACTCCTTTGTTTCAAGAGTCAACACGATTAGCCCGAATTATAAAAGAGATAGACGCAAATATAAAGCTGATTGCGGGTGGTCCGCATGCCACAACTTTTCCGGAAGAAATATTAGAAAATTCACCTTTTGACATTGTTGCTGTCGGAGAGTCAGATTTTGTCATAAAAGATCTCCTGGAATTACCTATTGAAAATGTCCAGGGAATAGTTTTTAAGAAAGACGGCGCTATTGTAAGAAATGAAAAGCATAAACGGATTGACAATTTAGATACGTTACCATTTCCTGCCTGGCATCTTTATGACTTGAGTAAATATAACAAACCGTCTTTGAGTAATATAGCCAGCCCTCCCGGGTATCTGGAGACGAGTCGTGGCTGCCCCTGGAATTGTGTTTTCTGTAACAAAAATATCCATGGTTTCAAGTTCAGGATGAAAACTCCGGAAAGAGTGGTTGATGAAATCGAATACATGCTGAAAGCTGGATTTAAAGAAATTAATTTAATTGATGATACCTTTAATGCTGATATAGTAAGGGCAAAACTCATTTGTGAGGAGATTATAAAGAGAGGAATTAAATTTCCCTGGCACCCAAATAACGGAATGAGGGTCGACAGGGTGGACAGGGAACTTTTTTCACTTATGAAGAGAAGTGGTTGTTATACAGTTTCTTTTGGTCTTGAATCGGGCAACCAGACAATATTGAATAATATTAATAAGGGAATAAACCTTGAACAATCGGAACAAGCTGTGAGACTGGCAAAGTTGGAAGGTATGGAAACGTTTGGGTTTTTTATGCTTGGGCTGCCCGGAGAAACAGAGAAGACAATGCAGGATACAATTAATTTTGCAAAAAGGCTCAAGCTGGATGTCGCAAAGTTTAATATTACGATTCCTTTACCCGGAACAAAAATGTTTAATGAGTGGGAGGCAAAAGGTAGTATTAAAACAAAAGATTGGTCTAAATATAATTATTACTCCCCTTACGAAGACATATATGACCATCCAACATTGAGTCATGATATTTTAAATAAATATTACCGAAAAGCTTTTTTGTCTTTTTATTTCTCGCCTTCTCTCCTGCTGAGAAGATTGGTCGGTGGTATTAAAAGAAAGACTATAATAAGAGATATCAAACTCTTTTTTCAAACTAACTGGCTATCATGAATAAATTCCACAAACTTTTCTTACTCCTCTTTGTCATGAAGAATCTTTACGTTTATTTACTAGTTCGATGGAAGATAAAATCCAGGGGCAACGTTTATTTCGAAACAAAACCGGACAGATTATATATAGAAATTAATCAAACAGATATAAGGGAAAAGGAAGCCACGGAGTGTCTGTATATACTTTCTAAGTTGCTATACAATAGAATAATAAATTCTTATGATGAGGCAAGAAATGAAATAGGTATTTGCGCTTTTAATAAAAAGACAGTTTTGAAATTTGATTTATTCCTCATTGGAAATATAGTTTATCCTGCCCTAGGCGACGGCATTTTTGTAGAAGAATACGATAACGATTTCTTTCTTGTTACTATTAAAGATAAATACAAGTTCATTATAAGAAAAGAAATAAAACAGGATATAAAGATATTGAAATATACTTTTCTACACGATGAGTATGGGAAGTATTTACCGGATGTTAAAGGCAAGATTGTCCTGGATATTGGAGGATATATCGGTGATACTGCAGTATATTTTTCAAATTTAGGCGCGTCCATGGTTTATGTCTATGAGCCTCATCCGGTACTTTATCAGATTCTGACCAAAAATATTGAACTCAATAATTTAAAGAATGTAAAAACCATTAATTGCGGGGCAAGTAATGAAAACTCTATTATATTTACCAAAGAAGACAACTTTTACAATGGGCCAACAGGGGCATTTGGGTTAAAACTTTCAAAGGGAAGAGAAGGCAAAACAGTCGAGATGAAGGCCGTATCATTTAAAGAGATAGTAGAAAATATTGGTGAAATTGATTTTATGAAAATGGACTGTGAGGGTTGTGAATTTCAAGCTCTCCTTTCATGTGATACGATATATCTTAAGAAAATAAGGAAAATGGTAGTTGAATATCATGATAATCCGGAAAAGATCATAAAGCATCTTGAAGATAGCGGCTTTTTTGTTGAACCCGAAAACAATGGCTTTGTCGAAGGCGAAAATGGTATTTTGGTTGCCTCTCTTTCATAACAGAAATGTGAAGCCTTACAAGATAGTAACGAAAAAGGGAAGAAAGAGATTTTTTGTAATCTCCCTAAAAGCTGCCGGCTTATGAATAATTTCTTATTAAGTAAATTAATTTATATTTGAAGATTTAGAATAATTACGGAGTTTTCAATTGCCGACTTCTTTAGTTACCGGCGCTGCCGGATTCATCGGTTCACACGTGGTTGACAATGTCTTAATGATGGGACATGATGTGGTTGCCTTAGACGACTTAAGCGGAGGTTTTGAAGAAAACATAAACCCGAAAGCAGAATTTATAAAGGGAAGCATAGAGGATTATGAACTGGCACAAGGAATTTTTGGAAGATACCGCTTCGATTATGTTTATCATCTAGCTGCTTATGCGGCAGAAGGTTTAAGCCATTTTATTAAACGATTTAATTACACTAACAATTTGTTGGGAAGTATTAATCTTATAAATGCCAGTGTAAATAGCGGCACGGTAAAGACCTTTGTGTTTACTTCATCTATAGCGGTATATGGCAGGAACCAGATTCCCATGACAGAGGAACTTACCCCCAAACCTGAAGATCCTTACGGTATTGCAAAATATGCGGTAGAACTGGACTTAAAAGAATCTCATGAGATGTTTGGATTGAATTATATTATTTTCAGGCCTCATAACGTATACGGAGAGAGGCAGAATATCAGTGATAAATATAGAAACGTAATAGGGATATTTATGAATCAAATTTTGCAAAAGCAGCCTATGACAATCTTTGGAAATGGAGAGCAGACACGCGCCTTTACCTATATTGGGGATGTTGCTCCGATTATTGCTGCAAGTGTAGAGCGGAATGCTGCTTACAATCAAGTGTACAATATTGGAGCGGATACTCCATATTCAATAAACCACTTGTCCAGAGAAGTGGCAAGGGCTATGAAGGCTGAAGTCAGGATTAAATATCTGGATGCCCGGAACGAAGTTGTCCATGCCTATTCCGCTCACACAAAAGTCAGCAGCCATTTCGGGGACTTAATAAAAAATGTAACCCTGGAAGATGGGCTTAATAGGATGGCCTCCTGGGTGAAAAGCCAGGTATCAAGGAAGACCACAGCTTTTAACAATATTGAGGTGACAAAAAACCTTCCGGAATCATGGCGATAGATAATAAGACGATAGCGCCGGAAAGGCAAACATATCCGAAAGTTGCGGTAATAATCCTTCACCTGAAGGATATACCATGCCTTGTCGATTGCATAATATCTCTCAATAAAATAACCTACCGGAATTTTAATATTATCATTGCTCACAATGGTCCTGAAAGCATAGCTTTGCTGGATGCATTGGCTCCAATATCCAGACACATAACAAAAGTAATAGATATGGATGCCAATATCGGTTTTACCAGGGCAAACAATATTGGTATAAGACATGCGCTCCGGGATGAAGCGGAGTATATATTATTATTAAACGACGATACCGAAGTCGCTCCCGATTTTTTAACTACGTTGATAGATGTTGCAGAATTACGCCCGGATGCCGGGATGCTGGGACCCAAAATCCTTTTTTACGATCAACCTCAAAAAATATGGTTTGCAGGGGCAAGGTTCAATCCTGAAACCTGTATGGCTACGGCAACAGGATTTAATCAGGCTGTACAATATGAAGATTCTGTTCCGATTGAATCAGATTTTATTACTGGATGTGCTTTACTGATTAAGAGAAAGGCGATAGAAAAAATCGGCCTGTTGGATGAAAGGATATTCATTTATTGTGAAGACCTTGATTGGGGGTTGAGACTTATCAAGGCAGGTCTCAAGAACTTAGTTGTGCCTGATGCCAGGATTTGGCACAAAGTATCTATTACCGTTGGCGGCCTTGATTCACCATTCACAATCTACCACAAAACACGCAGCCGGCTCCTTATGGCAAAACTATATGTACCCAAATCACTCTATAAGTTGCACCGGAAATTTCTTTGTGATATAGCCTGGCTTTTGTTTAAATCACATGGCCCATCGAAGATTAAGAAAGCAGGAGCGTGTTTTCTTGCAATGATAGATTATCATTCAGGTAAAACTGGTAAAGGGCCGGATTGGCTGATGACAAACGCATAAGGCAGTATTGCAGTATAACCAAAAGGGAAAGTAAGCAGTTGTGAATTGGCATGACAACTGCCTATTGGTCATTAATCACTAGGTTACACTGTAATTGGGTCAATTACCAAAGGGCGAATGTTTCAAATGACAAAAAGTTATTGCAATTAGCTCCCGAACAATCTTACAATTGGACAGGATGATTTAAAGGGTAGTTTATTCGAAGTCGGAATATATGAGTATGGCGTATCAGGTAAGGTTCTCTGGAGAAAGATGAACGGAAATACAAAATTTTTATACGAACAATATTGGCATGAACGAATTAAGAAATCAAAGAATGAGGTTAGAGGTGAAGCAAAACTTAATGAAATCTTTGAGACTGCATCTTCAGCCCTGACAGAGGGAAATAGAATTCTTGATGTGGGCTGTGGCGATGGATCTTTTTCTCACTACATTAAAAATAAATTCAGGAGGCTGTATGGTGCAGAGATTACGAAAGAGGCCGCTCACATTGCACAGAAGCAGGGTGTGTTTACAACCATAACGGATTTAAATTCATCATTGTCTTATAAGGTTAATACGTTTGATGCCGTAACATGCCTGGACGTAATCGAACATTTACAGGACCCTCGCTTGCTGCTTGCTGAAATTTATCGTGTGCTTCGGCCTGATGGTAAATTAGTATTAACAACACCTAATTTCAGGTATTTCAGGAATTTAAATAAGTTAATTTTCAAAGGGGGTTTCCCTCATACAACTCCTGATGACTTTGCATGGAGAGGCGTACATTTGAATTATTTTACGAGGAGAGACCTGGAAAATCTTCTCGGAAAAGCTGGTTTTGCAAGAATGAGATTTTTCATTAATCAGGGTCAATTTCGTATATCCAGAAAAAGAAGATTAATTCGTTTATTAACCGGAGAAAAAACTTTTGGAGAATGGTTTTGCGGAAGCATAACCATATCGGCAAAAAAGGAACCTTGAGTAAATAAGGTAAGAAGTATTTGACCGTATATCAGGATTAACATGGCTAAATATAAATACCCAACTCTTCAGGAAATTCGAGCTACACACGCATGGAAACGAGAATACGAAAGGTATCTCCCGTTAAGCCGATATCTATTTCGCCCCCTGGGATTCTTGTTGACCTGGTTGGCCATCCGCCTTGGTTTAGCTTCTGAGACAGTATCCTGGATCTCCGGTTTTGTTGCTTTGATTGGATGCTTATGTTTGATGAGCAGTCAGGAACAATTATTGCTTATTGGAATCTCTTTGCTGATATTCTTCAATCTTCTCGACTGCGTGGATGGAAGCATGGCACGTACTATGAAAACGGAAAACCCTTACGGCAGTTTTCTCGATTCAGTTATGGCATGGGTGGACATAGGGCTCTGGGCCCTTATCGGATTTATGACATATCGACATCCGCAGCTATTATATTGGCACAACCCATTCGACAAGGGAGAAATTGTTTGGTTGATAACAGGTGGTATAACGTGCTATTTCTACAACCTTGTCGGATACGTAGAAGGTACTTTTGACAGATTACTCAGGAAAGATATTAACAACCTTTTTGACAAGACCAAATCAGGAATATCTAAAGATGGCGTGGCAGAAAATAGAAATGACTCACTCTCTTTTATTCGAAATATTATCCGCAGAATCAACCATAATCTACGGGTAAGAGAAACATATCTTTTTTTACTTGTTCTGGCATTTATTGGAAGGGCAGTTGATCTATTATTGATCTTCTTCCTGTCTTATTATGTATTGCACACCATCCTGCTGGTTATTATTTACTGTAATCGTGGTAGACAACTACGTAAATCTCATCTACAGGAACCACTATAGCAAAATGCTGAAAACTGGTTACAACCTGACTAAAGAAGAAATTGTTAAAAAGTATAATGTTTTGAATCAAAGACGAGGGCTAGGAAAAGAATTTAACAAACGTGTTATTTCATTGGCCGGTGATTTGAAGGGCAAAAAAATTCTGGATGCAGGTTGTGGTTATGGAGAATTGCTTGTAGAGATTGCTAAAAGCTATCCTGACAGTCATCTATATGGCGTAGACCTGGTAGATATCCGAATCAAAGAAGTGTCTGAAAAATCTGGTAAGATTGCAATAAAGAAAGGGGATATCCAGGAAAAGATTCCTTTCGAAGACAACTACTTTGATCTTGTATTTTGTACAGAAACCTTAGAACATTTAAAGAACCCGGATCATTGCCTTCAGGAAATTATACGCGTACTTAAGAAAACTGGATTTATAGTTGTTACGGTGCCTAATGGAACGGGATTTTGGCCATTTCTTTATCTTGATAGTTTAATACCGACAAAATGGCTCAGAAGTCGCCTTTTACCCTATGAACACCCTTTAAACACTGATCAACCTGTAGACACCTGCTATAAGTATAAAGAGATTATTGAGCTTATTTGCCGTAATGGACTGTTAATTGAGAAGATTGAGGGTTGGCGGTATTTACGCTATCTCCAAATGCTTCCTCTAATAAGGAATATTTCTCCTCTTGCGGAATGGTTTTTCTCAAAAATCAGAATGCAGAGATTTGCCTATAACTTATTTTTCCTATGTCGAAAAAATTAGTAGAACCGGATATTATTAGCCTTGGTATTTACAATGGACTTATTTATAGGAATAAAAAGATTCCAACACAAAGAAAATAGTTAACATGAATATTTGTTGTCTTTCGATAGTAACTTACTGGCATGGAATAAAAGGCGGGTTGGAGGTGCACGGAAAGTTGCTTTGCGAAAGGCTGGTAGAAATGGGACACAACGTAACTATAATTTCTACCAATCATCCGGAAAAAACAGAGTTTGAAGAAAGAAAAGGCATAAAACTATATTATTTACAAGACACGACATTTGGCTCTAAAAGGGGAGGTTGGAAAACTGCGAGTACAAAAAAGTTTATAGAATTAGGCAAAATCAATCATTTTGATATCGTCTTTTCTATGTCCGCAAGTATTTCAAGAGGGTTAATTGCCGCAGTACGGAAGAGAAAATCCCCTTTAATAGTAATCTCGGAAGGCCCTGAAATCACATTTTTAATATCCGAAGTCAATCAGGTCTTGTATCATGGAAGTGGGTTCAGGAATCTCACTAAAATCTTTCTGGCATTTCTTTATTATTATTTTTTCTGGGAATTTGCGTTTAGAAAATGTGATGCGGTTATTACCGTAAGCCGTGAGATGGCAAATACGATTAAAAAATGGCACTTTGTCGGCAAAGAGAAAATTTTCACCGTGAATAACTGTGCAGAAACAAACCGTTTTTATCCAGACCAGACACAGAGGGAAAGGACAAGAAAAGAATTAGCTATCACCGATAAAGAAAAGGTATTGTTATTTTTCAGTTCTATAACCAAGCAAAAAGGAGCGCACCTGTTAATCAAAGCGCTACAAGGTATCTTAAAAACTAATGATCAGGTAAAATTAATGATAGTTGGCGATGGGGATTACTTATCGGGTGCCAAACAATTAGTAAAATTACTGGGATTGGAAACGCATGTAATCTTTACAGGTTTTGCCTCTCGAGAGAAAGCGCCTCATTATATTAACGCTTCAGATATCTTTATTTTGCCCACTTTAAGAATGGAAGGAATGCCGTTTTCTGTGCTTGAAGCAATGGCCTGTCAAAAACCGGTGATTGCCTCACGGATAGGCGGCATTATTTCTATTATAGATGATGGTGTTGAAGGGTTGCTGATTCCGCCAGGAAATATACCTGAATTAATCAAAAAGATACTTTTCCTGCTTAACAATAAGAATTTTGCTGATAAATTAGCAACAAATGCAAGAGAAAAAATCATTCAAAAGTTCAGCGTTGATAATATGGCAGAAGAAACTGTAAAAATATTTGAATCAGCAATTACACGAAAGAATGAATAAGTGTAATAACACTTGAGGTTAAATCGGATGAAAGTTATTTTGGCAACCGCTAAACAGCAAATTATGGAAAGAGAGTGGCTCCCTCCACTTTCATTAGGGTATATCGCCGCCTCCCTGGAATCTAAAGGAATAGAAGTTGCGATAGTCGACTCCGAAGTCAACCGATATGATAGCAAGAAGGCTTCAGAGGAAATTCTCTCCTACAAACCTGATGCAGTGGGAATAACTGCCACCACTAATAACAGATTAGAGGTAATACAACTATGCAATGCAATCAGGGAAAAGTCCAATGTGTTAATATTTGTGGGAGGCCCCCATTTTACCCCTACAGCAAGAGATGCCCTTGAGAAAGTAAAGAGTATTGATGTCGTTGTGAGAAGGGAAGGTGAAATTACAACTCTTGAAATGCTTGAAGCGTATAACCGGAAAAGAGGATTTTATGATATCCCCGGAATATCGTTTAGAGGTGAGGATGGTAAAATAATTGAAAATGCCGAACGCCCCTTTATCCAGGATTTAGACACAATACCCATGCCGGCTTACCATTTATTTTCCCTCAACAAGTATAACGCCAGGTTAGAGGGGGAGTATCAAAGTCCAAATACAATTGGAGTAGTAAGTTCACGGGGATGTCCTTATGATTGCAATTTTTGTGCAAACAATACCCTCTGGCGCAGAAGTCTTAGAACAAGAAATCCAGAAAAATTTGTCGATGAAATTGAATTATTATACGATAAGTATGGATACAGATCTTTTGATATCTGGGACGACACGATGACTATTAAGAAACCACACGTTAAAGGTATTTGCGAAGAAATTCTTAAAAGAAAGTTGGATATAAAATGGTATGCCAGATCGAGAGTAGATTCTGTAAACAAAGAGATTCTAGGTTTGATGAAGGAGGCAGGTTGTGTCTCGATGGGGTTTGGAGTAGAATCCGGTAGTCCTCGGATTCTGAAAAGTATTCAAAAAGGAATAACCATACCTGTGGTCAAGTCAATTATTAAGGCCTCAGCAGATTTAGGATTTTACACAAAAGCATTCTTCATATTAAGCCTTCCCGGCGAGGAGCAAGAGGATGTTTCCGCCAGCCTCAGTTTAATAAAAGAATTAAACAGCTATGGTAAAAATGTAATGGCAGGGGCAGGTATTGCCAAGATATACCCTGGCACTGAGATGGAAAGAATAGCGAGGTCAAAAGAGATATTACCTACCGGTTTCTCCTGGAATACTGAGTGTGAATTCCCAATAAACAGGTTGTTTAATGATATTGTATCCGTTCCTTTGTTCGTTCAGCCTCAACTTCCTCTGGAAAGTTTATACGTGGAAATAGATCGTATGCAAAAGAGAACATTGTCTGATTGGTTTTGGCTCATTATCAAATCACTTATTAAAATGCGGAATCTAGGAGAACTGAAAATCAGGATTACGAAATTTAATCTAATAATACTGAGTAAATTAAGGAAAATTCTTAATTAAGAATATACCACCTACACCTCATAGTGTAGGTGTTCTTTAAGATGATTTATAATGAATTGTATGATTAGAAAAGATAAATGCAATGGAAATAGTAAATATTGACAAAATCAAAAATCTTATTTTAGAGATAAGAGATGAAAAAGTAATTCTTGATAGCGATGTTGCAGAATTATATGGCGTAGCAACAAAAAGAATTAATGAAGCTGTTAAAAACAATCCAGATAAATTTCCTTCCGGTTACATAATTGAGCTAAGTAAAATCGAATTAGAACTTTTGCGGACGAAAATTTCGACCACAAAATTATCTAAAACCAGATCTACTCCTAAGGCTTTTACTGAAAAAGGTTTATATATGCTCGCTACAATACTAAAGAGCAAAACTGCAACTAAAACTACTTTGGCAATTATCGAAACTTTTGCAAAGATGAAGAAATTATCGAGAAATATTAAAGAACTATCTGTTACAAAGGATGAAGTTAAGAAAGATGGTTTATTAAAAAAGAGTGGAGAAATAATTGCTGAAATCCTTGAAGATGATATGAAGGTTTCTGATACGGAAACATTTATTGAGGTAAATTTTGCCGTACTGAAATTTAGACATACTATTAAAAAGAAGAAGAATTGAAAAAGAAGAAACTGTTTCCAGGATGTATTAGATGTTGTAAGTTGTAGTATTTAATTACCCAACATTCATGAATACGCACAATATTTACAGGATTTCTTGTGCAAATTCTATTTACATAATGCACATTATATCCTAAAATTTGAATGGAGCGCCCTATAATGAAAATTTTGGCAGGAGAAACATTATGAGAGCTACTGTAACTATTGAAAAAGATATACTGGACAGACACTTCGAGCATATTCAAGCTGAGATAAATATAAACCTTATTTAGGTCAATCTTTGTCAACTCAGACGCATTATGAACGTTGAATATGATAAACAAGAATAGTGTAAAGATGCTCAAGGCCTTACATCATTTAATTATTCCATTAAGCGGCATCTCATTAGGCTTGTTTATCTGGGATCTGAAAGGCGATGATTATCAGGATGAGAGTTTAGTTTACACTTCTACATCTTCCCCGATTTTCTATATCTTTATAGTAATATGTGCCTTATACCTCTCTTTGTTCATTTCTGCTCTTATAATTTCCCGTCTTTCTGATTTCAAACTAAATGACGTTTTAAAAAGAGATGTTTATACTTTCCTGCCACTATTATTGTTTTTAATTTTCCCTGTCAAAGATTTATTTACTGCCAGCACACCTTACTTCAATCATTTGGTGTCAAGGTACTTTTCCGGAATTTTAATAATTCCGATTGGGAGTATGGTGGTTTTCCTGAAAATACTGCTTCTGACCGGTTTATCAGGTAATTCTTCCGACTCTGGCATCCTGCAAAGAAAGCGGGTTTACTGTTTTTTGTTTGTGCTCGCCGGCTTGTATGCAGGTACATTTTCATATTATTCAATTACAAGACATGTTAATCTGAATTCCGGAGTAGATACATTAGGGTTCTACTCACAGGCAGTTTGGCTTTTTAGTAATTTTAAGGCACCCTTAAGTTCTTTTTATAATAATATAAATGTTTTCACAGACCACATGACCCCCATTCTGGTTTTTTTGAGCCCCTTTTATAAAATTTACAGTGATCCGATTACGTTACTTATTTTACAAAGCGTATTACTGTCATCGGGAGTTTTTCCCATTTATTGGCTGGCAAAGGATAAGCTTGACAGCAATTTATTAGCCATTTCTCTATGTATTGGATATCTTCTATACCCGGCATTGCAGTTTGCCAATTTGTATGATTTCCATCCAGTAAATATTGCGACCCCTCTGATTCTTTTTACCTTTTATTTTTTTCACAAAAGATTTTATTTCAAGTATTTTATTTTCTTATTGCTGGCCTTGTTGTGCAGAGAAGATGTTGTTCCTATAGTCTTTTTCTTAGGAATATATATTTTCTTCTATGAAAGGAAGAAGAAGATCGGCGTCATCACAATTAGTATGAGTCTGGCCTGGTTCTACTTTGCCTATTGGATTTTTCTACCATACATAACATCGGGAGAAGATTCCAAACTGAATACAGGCTCTTTTGGCCTTTATTCTGATCTTGGAAGTAGTATAGGAGAGATTATTTCAACCATACTCCTGCATCCACTCTTTATCCTGAAAAAAATCCTGATTCTGGAAAAAATGGGGTATATCGCTTTATTGCTACTGCCATTATGTTTTATCTCTCTTTTTCACCCCCCTACTTTCCTGATCGGTTTCTCAATGATTATGGGAAATATGTTGTCACAAAATATTTTCATGTCAACTATTCGTTTCTTTTATACAGCAACCATCACTCCTTTTATTTTTATTTCAAGTATATATGGCCTGAGATTTTTATTAAGTAAACAAAACTTTACTATGAATATTGCAGAAAAAACATGTACCTTTTCGAAATCAAATTTTGTTATTGCCTTTTCATCTGTCATATTGTTCTCGAGTATAGTAAGCAGCGTTTTGTATGGTCCCTTACCTTATTCTCTAGATCCATATTCTGACGAATTCTTAGTAAAGAAGGAAGGTGTTAGAGCAGCGAAAGAAGCGTTTAAATTAATTCCACCAGATGCATCAATCTCGGTTGCCAGTAATCTGGGAGCACATTTTTCCAATAGGGAAAAGGTTTTTCATTTTCATTTCCCATTTGGTTTTCTACCTCCAAGCGAAGAACCTGAGTATGTATTTATAAACTTAGCCAAACCCTACTGTGGAACGCGAATTCAGCGTGAAAAGTTCAATGAAATCTTGAAAGAACTGCTGTTTCAACGTAACTACGGAGTATTCCACTTCAAAGACGGCTATACCATCTTGAAGAAGGGCTATAAAGATAAATCAGGTGTTAATAATATTGCTTTGACTACTGACAAGCCTGCTCATATTGTAGATGTTGAGTTGAATAACGAAATTGACTTTTGGGGATATTCTTTGAATACACCAACAATAAGACCTAAGATACCTTTTCGCATCGTTTACTTTTGGAAGGCAACTAAAGAGACTGACTACAACTATTATATGTTAATTAAACTTGTGGATGAAAGAGGGAATATTGTCTTCCAGCATGACCATGAACCTGTCTACGGACTTTATCCAACTTCTTCCTGGAATAAGAAAGAAAGTATTAGTGAAGCATATTGGGTCGAATTGCCAATAACAATACAGCCAGGAATTTATCATATATATGTAGGAGTAAGTGAAAAGACAAATGATAATATTGATAAGTTAGAAGATATGGCAAAAGTAGGGAATATTACTGTTCGAAAATTTTAGCAATAATTCTTCTCATGTACAACAAAGATAAAATTTATTTGTCTGTTGTGATTCCTGCATACAATGAAGAAAAGAGAATCGGCAATACACTTGAAAATATAATAAGTTATTTGAAGACGAAGGATTTCAAAAGCGAAATCATAGTTGTCATCGATGGCGGTACAGATTCAACAATTGAAGTTGTTAAAAGATATGAACAGTTGGTGTATCAGCTAACGATAATAGAAAATGAAACCACCATGGGAAAAGGATACTCTGTAAGGAGAGGTGTACTGGAATCAAAAGGAGATTTTGTGCTGTTTACAGATGCAGATTTGTCAACACCAATAAGTGAAGTCGAAAAACTTTTCTTTTGGTTGGACAAAGGTCATGACGTGGCTATTGGTTCAAGGGGGTTGAAGGAGTCACAAGTGGAAATACACCAGTCCTTCATACGCGGAAGTATGGGAAAGCTATTCAATAAAATTGTAAAATTAATAGTTTTTACCGGCATTAAGGATACTCAATGCGGGTTCAAATGCTTCAAAAGGAATGCCGCAGACAAAGTATTTAGAAAACAGATAATCAGAGGATTTTCCTTTGATGTTGAAATCCTTTTAATTGCCAGGCGACAGGGATTCAGAACAAAGGAAGTGCCTGTAAGATGGTTAAATTCACCACCCTCCACGGTGCATATTATAAAAGATTCTTTTTTTATGCTCTATGATTTGTTTAGAATGAAATATTATGATCTCTCGAAAAGATATTGTTAGTGTTTTGCCATGAAAAAAGAATGGAAGTCATAATATGGGACAATGGCTCAACCGACGGTACACAGAAAGAGGTTGGTAAAATCTTTGTGGAGATGGAAAAGGAAGGCTGGAAGGTATTAAACGAATCTGATTCTGATCATAATATATTTATACCTAGTATGCTTATTAACACAGTTTAAACTATCAATTATCTAAAAACCCTTTATGAGTAAGTATGGCAAAACTTCTTTTTCTGCAAAATATAGAATATGAGTTCCTGGGTCCCATGTATGTTTCTTCAATTGTAAAAAAGCATGGTCATGAATGTCAGTTAGCATTTGGGGAAACGCTGGATGATTTTGCATCATCCATCACTAAATTTCGCCCGGATATTGTAGGGTTTTCCATCATGACTGGCAGCCATGAATGGGCTAAAGAAATGGCTGGCCATATCAAACGTGAATACGGGATTCCTAATATTTTTGGAGGCGCCCATCCAACTTTTTTCCCTCAGTTTGGCGAAGAAACCTCCATTGATATGCTGGTGCGGGGTGAGGGAGAAGAGGCAATACTAGAAGTGATGAACCTGATTGATGCTAAAAAACCGATTGATAGAGTTCCAAATTTGTGCATCAAAAAGGATGGCAATTTTGTACAGACACCTCTCAGAAATCTCAGGAAAGACCTGGATGATTACCCTTTTCCTGATCGTCATCTTTACGACGCGTTGGGATCCAGATTGGACCGTACTGTACGCAACGTTATCACTTCACGCGGCTGCCCATTTCATTGTTCATTTTGTTTTGAAGATGCGATGCGTGAACTTTATAAAGGTAAAGGTAAATACGTTCGTATCCGCCGTATTGAGAAAGTTATAGAAGAGTGTATGAGACTGAAGGAAGAAACGAATGTACGGGTGATATATTTTGCAGATGATGTGTTTGGCTTGAGCAAGTCCTGGCTTTATCGATTTCTTCCCATCTTTAAGAAAGAAATAGGGTTGGATTTTATATGTCTGGTGCGTGCAGATATTGTGGCTTCAGATGAGGAATACGCTTTTCATCTTGCAGAGGGAGGTTGTCGATCTGTTTTCTTTGGTATTGAAAGTGGAAACGAATCGTTGCGTAACCGTGTCCTGAAAAAACAACTGAAAGATGACCAGATTATCAAGGCCGCTGAATTGTTGCATAAGGCTGGAATCAAGTTTAGAACTTACAATATCATGGGTCTGCCGGATGAAACACTTGAAGACGCATTTGCTACGGTTGAGTTGAATATCAGAATTAAGACAGATTATCCATGGTGTTCACTCTTTTCACCATTTCCAGGAACAAAATTGACCGATTATGCTTTCGAGAGAGGTTATTTGGATGAGCATTTTCAATGTAATACTATTTCAAAATCATTCTTTCTTGATTCCAAGTTAGATGTAGAGAATATACATGAAATGGAAAATCTCCAAAAACTCTTTCAAACAGCCGTCCTCTGGCCGTGGACTTTCCACTTGATCAAGAAACTCATTTACATCAAACCAAACTGTTTCTTCACCTGGTGGTTTGGGATTATTTACTTTTACAATTATATTAGAAGTGAGCGCAGAAACTTTTGGGAATCTCTAAAATTCGCTTGTAGAAATTACCGCCATGTATTGACTAAGGAATAAATTAAGAAAGTTTAATTCACAGAGTTGAATTTTAGATAAAATTATTGTCTATGAATCAAAAACATCGGGTTGTAAATGATGCAGAGGAAGGTTTCAATAAATGTAACCTCTGTTTAATCGGTACCGGTAAAATATTACGTTCTTTTGCCGTAAGGAATGAGCAGCATCTGTATCTATGTGAGTGTATGAATTGTGGCTGCGAATTTCTGTCCCCTCAACCTTCTGATGATTGGCTGGCCTCTGAGTATTCGAGCGACTACCAAAAACGGCAAAGTTCCATCCAACGCCCAAAAAAGGCATGGTTTCAAGCTTTACTCAAACGGCTAAACGTGGATTTTTCAAAACGTTCACTATTAGAGATTGGCTCTGGAGAGGGTGATCTGGTAGCTGCCATAAATGAGAAATGGTGTCAAGCTGAGATTACGGTGATTGAAGCGAATGAAGAATGTTTATCTAACTATGAGCGCCTCAAATGCAATTTGATAACTAAAAGTGTCGAAACATGGCTTGCGTATCAAACAAAAGAGTGTTTCGATGTAATCTTTTTATTTGATCTATTAGAACATTTGAGAAAACCAAAACAAAACTTAGAGCAACTGGTTTCCCGACATTTGAATACAGAAGGAATGGTTGTTGCCACCTTCCCCAATGTAGATTCTCTTTCACGCAAGCTGTTGAACGCATTCTGGCCGCAATATAAGGTTGAGCATCTCTTTTATTTTTCTCAATCCTCGGTTCAATGGTTAGCAAGGGAACTAAATCTGAAAACTATAGAACTCTCTGCTTTGACAAAAACATTACCTTTGGATTATCTTTATTCAATTGGAAGTAGATTTGGTCCGCTATCTGTTCAAAATTGCTGTCGCTGGATCCATCAACATTTGCCGCAGGGAATCAAACAAATTGCATTGCCATTAAAACTGGGTGAGTGGCTCTGGATCGCACAAAAAAGAGAATCCCTTTCTAAAGGAATATCTGATGAAACTTCAAACTAAAAAGCTGATTGATTGTTATTTGGGCGGGTTTCTCATGTTCGCTATGAAACCGATTGTAATACTTCTTGGTTTCATACTTAGACGTGATCATGCCTTACAAGTCCAGGGTGATATTTGTTTTATCAAAATGCTGGGGGGTGGTAGTCTTGTGGTTGCCTACCCTACTATTCTTGGCCTGCGCAGCCGTCATCCATCTTCAAAATTCATACTTATTTCAACGAATTCGATTAAAGAATCAGCCCACACTCTTGGAGTATTTGATCGCATTGATTCGATAGATGATTCGTCCCTCTTCCGTCTGGTCGTTACAACCTTAACTTGTATTATCAAAAACTTCAAGACAGATACCGTAATCGACCTGGAAGTATATAGCCGGCTTACTACTATCTTCTCTATTCTAACGTGTGCTAGGAACCGGATAGGGTTCTATTTAGAGTCTGTATTCTGGCGTAAATATTTGAATACACATCTCATTTTTTTTCAAAGATTTTCACCCACATACTATTGGTATGATGCCATAGCTCATCTTTTGGATGCTCAACCGGCTACTATTCAGGCATGTAGAGAGAAATTATTTAGCGTACTTAATCTTAATAAAAAAAGAGAAAAAAAGGGACGTATTGTTATTGGACATGGCTGCTCTGAGCTATCAAGGGAACGCATGCTGACTCCCGAGCAATGGTTATCTGTTTTTGAAAAATATGACTGTCTTCAAGACGGGGTAGAACTCATCTTCCTGGGTACCATGAGCGAGAACACGTTAGCTGATAATGTAATAAAAAATATTTCCGTTAAATTCCCTTCTGTTAAATTCAATAATTATTGTGGAAAGTTGTCCCTTATTGAATCTCTTTGTACTCTTTCTACCTGTTGCGAGTTCTGGGGAATAGATTCAGCGCTCCTGCACTATGCAAGATTTATGGGCTTAAAATGTACAAGTTTCTGGGGACCAACAGATCCATCAACTCTTTTGAGGCCAATACCGGATATTAAAGAAACGGTAATGTATAATAAAGTTCCATGTTCGCCATGTGTTCACATTGCAGAAATGCCTCCATGCAACGGGGAAAATATATGTATTCAAAGTCTTTTTAAAACTAACACGCAAGATTCGTCTGCTATATGGCTCATCAACATGTAATATGCATAAAATGAAATCTCTGATTTCTTATTCTGAGTGGAGAAGCCATCTACCATACATTGCCACGCTGATTGCATTCGTGGTAATTTACGTGAGCAGGTATTGGCTCAAGTGGGACGGCTTTATTCTGGGTTCATGGGATGAGGCCAACTGGATTCCGTTAGCTCTCAGCTGGAACGATACGACTCTTTTTACCAACGATCTCACCGTAAATTCCCTGAAAAGATACTTCCCGCCTGCCTATACATTTTTTCTTGCCTTTGGATTAAAAGTATTTGATAATCTACGGTTGCTGATGTTGTCGGGATCTTCCGTTCTCCTATTGATCTATAGTGCAGGAGTTTACTGGTTTGCCTGGAGGCTAGTTCAGCACCGGTTAACCGCCTTAATCATAGCTATCGTTTCTTTTCGTGTTAATTCAGATCTTGGAAGCGCAGGGTGGGGAATATATATCCCTCATTTACTACCCAGAACTATAATTCTTGCCATAACCCCCTGGGTACTGGGCGCCACGCTTCAACTGCACAGAAATACAATCGCAATACTCACCCTTGGTTTTGCCATTGGAATCCTTGGGAACATACACCCCATTTCAGCCTTGCACTTGTATTTGCTGGTTGCCGGTGCCATGATAATATACTTTCCTTATCAGGACAAGTTTCGCCATCTATTGGCAATCTCTCTTGGTTTTGCTGTTGGATTATCTCCTTACATCCTGCAATGGGGTCTTCAACAAGATGATGTCCCTTTGAGGATGGAGATACTTAAATTTCGTGTAGGAGAAGCAGTCTTTCCTAATTGGGGACATCTTATGTCGAATCTTCTGAAGTTCTATGCACTGCCGGTAGCATTAGGCTCAATAGGATTTCTATTTGTACGTGAAAATGCAGAAAAGGAAAAGGTAAAATGGATAATTTTCATGGGATTTACCGCCGCATTGTTGGCATTTCTAGGCCCTCTCCAGACTGCTTTGGTGCCGCGCCTCTTTGCAATAGATCTTCTCAGAATAAGTGGATACATTTTCCTTTTTTCACTGATCCTTACAGGTTTTTGTCTTCGCCGGCTTTTTCAACAAAAATCAGTTGGTTCATGTCTGGTTGCAATATTATTTTCCATCTTTCTTGTTCTTACTGCAGGAGGCGGAAGATTTGGAGAGTTATTGTCAGGACTCCCTCCATTCTCTTCAAAATCAACCAAAAAAAATATCCTATCGGCAGATATTGAAACACCACGTGCCGGGGTTCCTGATCGAAAAGCAATGCTTGATCTTTGTGAGTGGGCCAAACATAATACAGCCCCTGCTGATGTATTCATGACACCACCTGGTGCATGGGCATCTTTCAGAATATACGCCCTGAGATCACTATTCGTTACCTTCAAAGACGGGTCGGTTGGAATGTTTTCTGGGAAATTAGCTGAAGAGTGGTATACACGATTTGTAGAAAGAGAGCGCATATACAAATCAGAAAATATAGATGAAATTTTGGATTTTGCAAAATCCAATGGAATACACTACATGATTCAAGAAAAGGAAAAGCCGAAGATTGACCTGCCTGTTGTTTATCAAAACCAGGAATATCGTGTTCTGCAGCTATTCAGTACTTCCCATCTCAATTGATTGGCAGAGTAGTATCTTCAAATTCTTTAGTTGTATCATTTCAGTACAAATTCCTCGTTTATACTTAGTCCGCCATACCATATTCTTATGAAAATCAGTAACCAGTTCTTATCCAAATTGTATAATTCTTTATCTTAGTCTGGTCAAAATCCTGGTGTAGAAGTTCTTGAATTTCTTTAGTGAAAGATATCGTCTGAACTTGCCGGGTTGTGTTGGTGGCTATACTGTACGCTAGAGCGGAAGTATTTTTGTCCGCAAGACGTTTCCTTAGTTCACTTATATCTGTCCATAATGGATTAAGCAGGTGTGGAGATTTGGGTAACTTCAAATAATAAATAATCTCGCTGGGAGCAAATACAACACTCTGTGCCGGCACATTTTCTCGAATGAATTGAGCGGCCTCAATAGTTCCCTCTCCTCCATAATTATAGCCTGTGTGATAGTTTGCAGTGCTTTGAATAAGCGAGGTTCCCATGCTTGTGCCGATTGAGAATAGAATCAGTAACAAAATCCATACTTTTTTAAATGAAGTTTTCAGGCAAATTGCAAACGTCACCGCAAATATTATGGAATAGAAGCTCATTTTAAGGACTGTGTTTTTCAATATCGGATATAAAGGCAACGCAAATGCAATTGCATTACGTAACGTATACCTGAATATATATAGTACATCTCCTGCAACCATGTATTGAACAATAAAAGCTAAAGCTATAACTACTATGATAGAAAATACTTTTAAACGGATATTTTCAAAATCCAACCCGGATTGGGATAGAGTAATACCGATGTAGATATATAGAAGCGGGATTGCAGGGATGTGATATTTAGGATATCCAAAAATTGCTCCACCAACCAGAGTATAACCAATCACGAGAACAACACCACTCCATAAGAAAATATCCTTCAGGCAAACTTCTGGTTTCCTTAAACAACTTATACATCTCTGTATCGTAAAAATGATGAATAATAATGAAGGAAAAATACCAAGCCATAGTATAAGGCAAACAAGATTTTGTAATAATTGAGAAAGTGTCAGGTGGCCTTTACCCTGGAATGAGCTAAGAGTATATATAAATACCCCAAAAAAAGGGATATCTGTACTGTAACAGTACAGATACCATGAAGCCGCAAAAAGAAAACCTCCAGCAAAAATAGCGCAAAAGAAAATCAATTTTGTTTTAATCACTTTTTTGCTGACCAAAATGTAAAAAGATAATAAGAGTGCAATGATCGGTGGTGTAGTTACTCTCCCCCACAATGCAATTGACAACGCCAGTCCCATAAGCATAGCCCATGTATAATTCTCCTTTTCTTGATATTTTACAAAAGTCCAGTATAGAAAAAGAATGGTTGGAACAAGGATGGTATTGTCAATGTCTATTATTACAGCGCCTTGAACAACGGCAGGTGTGATAGCGTATAACAGACTGCTTATGGCTGCCCATTGAAGACCCTCAGCCTGGCTACCTTTAGAAAGTGATTTTATAATAAGGAAGACCATAATTATTGCAAGTAACCCGGAGAAAACCCCTGGCAAACGTGCAACAATCTCACTTTCTCCAAAAAGGCTGAACGCTGCTACTACACTGTGTAAGTACAAATATGGTGAGTAAGTTACTACTTTGTTAGAAATTAAATGTAGTGGTGCGCCATCTGCATAAAAAGTCTTAGCGGCTATTAACCAATTCAATTCATCTTGCGTTACCGGCTGTTGAATACGACAGAGAGAAAAGGCTGAAAAAAGCCCTAAAGCTAATAAAAATATTATGTACAGGAAAACCAAATTCATTCTAGTTGTTTTTGTATCAACCATTTATCTTGATCCCTCTTTATGTCGATATTAATCAAGAAAATGTACAGGAATTAGATTTGGATGTAAAGATTTTTATTAAAGAAATGGCTTCACATCTGAGTTTTAAAAGGGTACTTTTTATGACTAATTGTTCTTTTGAAATCTAACACATATTTAACAATACTTGCAGTGAATTTTTAAAATGGTAAAATACGTAACCTTTCTACTCTATTTGTTGCGCTTTCTTGTCGGTGGAAACGGCCAAGGAGATACCTACGGCCACTCGCCATTCCTTAAACCTGTAACTAAGGATATGTGTTGGCAGCTATACTGTATGATAGAGCAGAAGTATTTTCTAATATCTTTCCTGACAAACTGAGCCACTTAAAGCCTTAATTGTTAGTTGACTTATTAGTCATCGTTTGTTAGTTTTACTTATATAAATAGAGGTTCTTAGCAATGATAAAGACCCATAAAATTCCAGAGAAAATTTTAGAGCATATATATAAGGCCGAAACTTACCTGGACTCACACCCAAAGGTAGTTTTTGCTTATCTCTTTGGAGGGCTTGCAAAGGCCAGATGTGGCCCTTTAAGTGATATAGACATTGCAGTGTATCTTTCAAATGGAGGTAATACCGCTCAAGAAAAGATGGAAATCCTGGGGAATCTTATTGAGCTTTTAAACACTGACGAGATAGACCTAGTAATACTAAATACTGCATCTCTTCCTCTTAGGGCAAAGATATTAGAGGAGAAAAAGGTTTTGGTTGACAGTTCCCCATTTCTGAGACATAAATTCGAATCCCTAACCCTCAGAGAATATTTTGATTTTTCAATAAAAGAGATGGAGATATACAAAAAGAGGTATTCCATTGGTTGATAAAGCCCTAATTCTTAGAAAGCTTACTGAACTTGAGGAGCATTTAAAACAGATAAAAGAATTCTCAAATATCTCTGTGGAAGACTATAGTAGGGAGTAGAAAACCCAGAGGATTGTGGAAAGAACATTACAGATAATGATAGAAATATGTGCCGATATTGCTAACCATATTATAGCCGACAAAGGATATCGTATCCCTAGGAGTTATGCCGATACTTTCAGGGTGCTTTATGAAAAAGGTATTATAGAAGAAGAGATTTTCAAGATGATGGAAAATATGGCAAAATTCAGAAATATTGTAGTTCACCGTTATGATCAGGTGGATGAATATATCGTTATTAACATATTGAAAAAACACCTTAATGACTTCCTTGTCTATCGTAATGTGATTTTGAATACCCTTAGTCAAAACTAATAAGCAAAGTTGGAAAGATTATGGTTTTCTCTAATAAGGTTTTTGACACTTTTATTCTGTTACTCCTGCTTTTTGCCTTTCATACTATTACATTTGAATAAAGGCAATGTACAATCTACTCATACAAACATATCAGACACACAATTTACAATAAGTTATACGTTTTACCTTCAATATATATAAAACGAGTATGATATCAAAAGGAAGAAATACAAATCCCTTTATTTCCATTGTTATTCCAACACTGAATGGTAAGAAAGATTTAGTCAAGTGTCTTCATTCTATTCGAAGGGTTGAATACCCCAAAAAAAGAATGGAAGTCATAATATGGGACAATGGATCAACCGACGGCACGCAGGGAGAGGTTGGTAGAATGTTCATGGAGATGGAGAAAGAAGGATGGAAGGTATTGAATATGATACAAAGTAAGGAAAACCTTGGTGTATATACATCAAGGGATGAATTGTTCAAACGTGTTAATCCCGATACAGATTATGTTTTGAGTATAGATGATGACGTTTTATTGCCCAGTGATGGTCTAAACATCTTGATCAAATATCTCCAGGGCCATTCTGCCGCTGGAATCATAGGCCCGCGAACTGTATATGATATGAAGCCTAATGAAACTGCACATGGGGCTGGTTTTGTAAATCTCTGGCTAGGACGGTATAGTGAGACTGATGCCAGTAGTTTGGTAGAATGTGATTATGTTATAGGGTGTTGTATGCTCATAAAGAGTGAAGTTGTTTCAAAACTAAAGGGTTTTGACAGAGATTACTATACTTCTCACGGTGAGGTTGATTTTTGCCTTAGAGCGAAGAAGAAGGGATATAAGATTTTATATGATCCCGGTGTAGTTGTCAGACATAATGTGACAAGGGGAGGAACGAAAACTCTGGAACGGATTTACTATCTTTACCGTAACAAATTGCTGGTTGTTCGCAAGAATGCTTCATTGCTTCAAAAAGTGACCAGTATTCCTTTGTACACAATTTTTTGGATACCAAAGATGATAATGGATTCCATACTGTTCCATCGCGGCATTAAACTGGACGAGTGGTTGGTAATGCTCAAGGCCGTCAGACACGCAATCATAAACCGCGTAGGCAAAGTAGATTTATAAAATCGAATGACATTAAGAAATACTACTATTAGAGAAAACAACGAAATTCTGAATATTGTTTGTAATAAAGTACTGTGAGACACAAACTCTATGAGATACAATCTTTTATATGTATTTGACAATATGGAATTTGGTGGCGGGGAGAGGGTTTTCGCACAGATAATTAATAGGCTGTCTATTGAACGATACAGAATAATCGTAGCCTGTCTGCCGACAGGGGCGTTTATAGAAAAGATTAAGGGAAGTGGGGTACAGATTAAATCTGTGGATATGAGAAAAAGATTCAATCCCGGAGTAATTTTCCAGTTGGCTGATTTAATGAAAAATGAGAAGATAGTTATTGTCCACAGTCAGGGTGCCCGTGCAGATTTTTTTGCCAGAATGGCTGCAAGACTATCTGGAACACCTATTGTTGTTTCGACTGTTCCTATGCCGGTAGAAGGCTTTGATGTAAATCCAATAAGAAAATTAATATACAAGCTCTTTAACCGATTCTCAGAACGTTTTGTAGATAGGTTCATGGTTGTCTCTGATGCCCTGGAAAAAGCGATGATAGAGAAACACAAGATTGAACCCCAAAGGGTAGTCAAAATTTATAATGGTATAGAGAAAGATGAATACTGTATACCAGATAAGGAAATTGCATGCAGAAGGTCAAGATTCAGGAAAGAGTTTGGATTAGGAGATGATGTGCCGGTTGTTGTGGCTATAGGGAGGTTGGTTTGGCAGAAGGGCTTTGAGTATTTTATTGAGGCAGTACATGATGTATTAAAAGAGATCCCGGAAGCAATGTTTTTTATTGTAGGAGAAGGAGAGCTAAAGGACGAGTTGAAGGTGAAAAGTAAAATACTGAAGCTTGAAGAAAAGATAATTTTTACCGGCTTCAGGAATGATATTAAGGATGTTTTGACATCTGTTGATATCTTCGTTATGCCTTCTTTACTGGAAGGGTTGCCTATTGTCCTCCTGGAGGCAATGGCTATGATGAAACCCATTGTAGCTACTGATATTGATGGTATAAAAGAGGTTCTGGATAACGGGAAAACAGGTTTACTTATACCACCTAAAAACCCCAGGGCTTTAACGTATGCTATTATAGATTTGCTTTGTCATAGGGATAAAGCATATCAGATGGGTATAGATGCAAGAAAGGTTGTAGAAGAGAGATTTGGAGTGGATATTATGGTACAAAAGGTTGAAAAAGTTTACGAGGAACTTTTGCAATTAAATCAATAACGCGAGGACGTCGAATGAGTGAAAGACTTTTGGAATGGTTAATACGCAGTGAACTATGTAATACGAAGTTACTACCAGTTGAAGATTCACGGCGATGGCTTTACTGAGAAAGGGAAACATAGCATGAATCTTTTAGTGGTAGGATCGGATTTTTCACCTCGTAGTTGGGGAATTGGGGCTTACACAAAGGAATTAGCTACTTTCCTTACCAGGGAAAACCAGGTAACTGTTTTGGCAACCGGGATTCCCAATGCCAAAGCCTTTGATCATGGCTGCCTTTATCAAATAATTCGCACCCCATCATTCCCGATCTTACGCTATATAGCCTTTCTTATATATATTCCATGGATACTAAGGAAGTACCAGATTGATGCAGTGTTGCATGTTGTTTGGATTACGTCTCTAATCAGCCATGTATGGTATTGGTTGATACCTGTACCCTATTTTGTCAGTGTTCATGGGACTGAAATCCGTGATGACAAAAAGTCCTGGAGACGGCGTCTGAAATACTACTTAAAGGGGTGGCGTATTGCAGCCCTTCGTAAGGCCAAAGGAATTTTCCCTGTCAGCAACTACAGCGCTCGTCTGGTAGTGTCTCTGGGAGTGGAGCAAAGCCGTATAAAAGTGCTCTTAAATGGCGTGAATACACAGCGTTTCAGACCTGTCACGAATTATCAGAAGAGAAATAGACAAAAAAGATTACTTACTGTGGCGCGTTTGGATTTGAACAAAGGGCATGATCATGTCCTTGAAGCTCTGTCTATATTAAAGAAACAAGGGTTCACGCCAAATTACACTATAGTAGGTCAAGGTTCTGAAGAAACGAGGTTACGAAAGATGGTACAAGATCTTGGTTTAGAAAATCAGGTGGTATTTACAGGTTTTATTGACAATAATCAATTACCCCCCATGTATACCTCTTGCGATATCTATGTTATGGCCAGTAGAGAAATACCGGGACGTCTAGATCTTGTTGAGGGGTTTGGTATTTCTTTTCTTGAGGCTGGCGCCAGTGGAATTCCGGTGGTGGCTGGGAATTCCGGTGGTGTTTCTGATGCTGTACGGGATGGGAAAACAGGCCTTTTAGTCAACCCGGATAGTCCAGAGGATATTGCCTCCGCAATAAAGTGTTTGCTTACTGATGACAATCTTGCAAGACGGCTGGGGGATGAGGGGCGCCGGTGGACTGAAACACAAATGAGTTGGGAACAAGTAGCCAAACGTTTGATTAGTGCTATGCAAAGGATGATGTGATATAAACGATTGTAACAAATCCCCCTTAGTCCCCCTTTAGTAAAGGGGGACTAAGGGGGATTCATTATCTTACTTTTTTCGTTTAATGTAAATAGAAAACAAATGTGTGGTGTTTGTGGTAAGCTCAGTTATGGAAATAAAATAGTTGATGAGGCTCTTCTGAAAAGGATGTGTAAATCTCTTGCCTTCCGCGGGCCGAACGATGAAGGTGTATTTGTCCGCTCAAATTCCAAATCTCAAGCCTCAAAAGTACAAGTGGGTTTAGGGCATACACGTCTCAGCGTTATTGACCTGTCAGATGCCGGTCATCAACCTATGTGTAATGAAGAAGAAACTATATGGTTAGTCTATAATGGGGAAGTATATAATTTTAAGGAAATCAGGATTGAATTAGAGGCGAAAGGACATAGATTCAGGAGTAATACAGATTCGGAGGTTATCATACACTTATATGAAGAGGAAGGGATCGATTGCTTGAAAAGACTTAATGGGATGTTTGCCTTTTGCATATGGGATGAATGTTTGCAGAAACTATGGTTATGTCGGGACAGACTTGGGATTAAACCCCTTGTCTATTATTGGGACGGGGAGTCCTTAATCTTTTCCTCAGAAATTAAGGGTATACTATGCGATCATGATGTGGTTAAGGAGATTGACTGGACTGCCCTGGAATTGTATCTGACTTTTAATTACATCCCGGCGCCAAAAACTATTTTTAAGAATATAAGAAAACTTGAAGCCGGACATTATCTCCTGGCCGAAAGAAAAACTGTGGTAACCAGAAAATATTGGGATATTAGTACACCTGTTACTCCTTTACAAAATAAACCAGGAAAAAGTAGTGAACGAATAGGTTTTTACAAAGAGAAATTATATGACTTAATGGAGAATGCAGTACAGAAAAGTCTGATGTCTGATGTTCAATTAGGCGCCTTTTTAA
>CAKKPF010000311.1 GCA_919901575.1 Candidatus Brocadiaceae bacterium | reverse complement strand
TCTAAGGAACATATGAGTCGATTTCCAACGTTGAGTAAGAAGGCTTGTATGGAGGCGTTACACATGGTTCTACCTGACGGGCATATCCTTACAGGCGACAAGTCATTACCGGAAATCCTTAAACGGCTGAGGTATTTCAGGCGGTTGGCTGTTTTGTTTAGAGTACCAGTAATCCGCTTGTTTTCGTATGCCGTCTACCGTTTGATAGCTAATAACAGATACGTTATCTCACAAACAATATTGCCATTGACACAAGAAAAAGTATAAAATGGAAACCTGCCCGCCAAACATGCCGTCGGATAAACCCGCCAAACAAACACTCGGGTAAAAAGGTTTCCGCTACACTTAATTCAATGATCTCACGCCAGTACCGGCACGGATGTACGCAAGACTGATAGGCGGGTTTACCAGACCAGACCAAACAGACTTGCCGGGCAGGCGATTTTTTTGGCGGGCCTGACAATCTTGTCTTACAAGATTGCCCTAGCCCATATGGCCGCACGCTTCTTTGATTAAGGGGAGAAGATATTCTATCTCTTCTTTGGTCAATCTTCCCAACTTGGCAAACCTGTAATCACCCTGACTGTTTTTGTTCTCTCTGGTGAGCTGCAGTTTCTTGGTCCCTTTATTGTAGGAATAAATACTTGCAGTCAATCGTTCAGTATCATTTTCCCAGGACTTTGCGAACACACATTCATCCAATGCTTTATCATACGGCATATTTAACCTCCTGTTTTTAAGTTAAAATATTACCTTTTAAATGTATTTAAGATTAAGTTTCTTCTTCCTGATTCAAATATTAATTATCTGCTATAAACAGCTTCTTCTATCTTTAGGATACTCAACACATTTATTTCAATCACCGGATGTGTGGGATTCGCATGAATATATTAAATACGACATATCATAATGTCAATGATTATAATTGCTTAGTATCTTTTTAGACAGAGGCGTTATACTTTTTTTCAGGTGGTATTGTCATCAATACTGCCTCTTTGTATGAAATTGGTTCAAACGGGAAATATTTTTTGATGGATTCATCATGGCAGATAGACTCATTCTTCAGCCCTTCTACCAAACATCTTGTTATTGAGGTTGGTATTGGAGTAAGCAAACTTGCCAGATACGTATATAATCTAATATTAAGAAATGGAAAAGGAATAAGAATTGTTCTTTTATCAAGGAGGCTGGCAAGTACCTTAAGCATCTCTACATATGTCAAAATATCTTTCCCTCCAATATCAAAATCTTTTCCTGTAGTATCGGGGACTTCCAGGACACCAACAAGATATTTGATCACGTCACTAATAGCCACCGGCTGGCATTTATTTCTTGCCTGACGGGGAAAGGGAATAACAGGCAGTCTTTTCACAAGATATTGCATAATCTCATAAGAAGCGCTCCCTTTACCAACAATAACAGCAGCGCGGAGAACGGTTACTGGTGTCTTCCCTTTTTTTAATTCTCTGGCCACCTCAATGCGATTGCAAAGATGAGATGAAAGAGAGCTCCTAATATCTCCAAGGCCTCCCAAATAAATTAGTCTTTTAACGTGTTTTTCATCTGCAACCTTTCTAAAGTTAGCAGATGCTTTAATATCTGCAGCTTCAAAACCTTTAGATCCCATACGCATGGAATGTATCAGGTAATAAGCAGTATCGATCCCGTCAAGAGCAGATTTCAGGCGCTCTTCATTCAAGGCATCCGCCACCGCTACTTCAGCTCCTGCCCATCGACTCTTGTACACAGCAGATGTTCCCCTTAGCATTATCCTGACCTTATATCCTCTTGCCAATAATTCAGGGACTAATCTGCCTCCAACATGCCCTGAAGCACCCGTAACCAAAATGGTACCGACTTGCGAGAGAGGCTTTGAGGATAAATCACGGCAAAATGTATCTTCTTCCTTAAATGTATTATTAATCGAATAACGCTGCATTTTACTTTATTATACCAAGCCCTTCGTATGATAAACAGTAGTCAATCTGTAATTATGGCAGATCCGATTTGTAGTTAATGGGGTTAATTTGAGGTGTTATGTGAAATGGAGCAGTAAATTTTATTAAATTAGTAGCGGAAACCTTTAGGTTTCCATCTCCTCGGGTTAACTGGCAATTTTAGGCCAATGTTTACCCGTCCCCGCCAGAATGCATGTCGCCCGCCACAGCCCGACAAGGTCATTCTGGCGAGTGCCGGATCGGACGGGGGCTGGCCCCCAAACGCCCGCCTGCCATTAGTCGGGCAGGGACTCATCCGGGCGGGTTGAGATTGATCCAATGACTGATGGAGGTCTAAAGACCTCCGCTACAAACAAAACAACCAAAATATTTTGTTCCCGGCAGGGACATAGCATATTCCAGATGTGGAATCACTATTCCTTTTTCCCGCCTATACATTTTCTAATACATTTTGAAAGTTCATTCTTAACTGCATTATCTATTTCAAGAAATGATATTCCTATGTCATACTGGTTGGAACTGAATTTCTCAACACGAACAACAGTCCCGGCAACCAATAATGGCTCCTCAGCGATACCAGTGGGTATCCGGAGTCGTACTTTAGTATTCATATCTATCGGATAATTGTTCTCAAAAAGAATTCCACCCGTGCTCATATCTTTGCTGGTTGCTTCCAGAACGTCATTATCATCTTTGGAATCAACTACACGAACCTGAATATCAGTGATAAAGTCTACCCGCATGTAATGTCGTTTGTTCTCAGAGAAAACAATAATATTATTTTTCCCTTCTTCCTTCGCCCTATAAACAGCAATATCAGAATTTTTTATCAGGCTTTCTGTATCAGTGGCGTCTATCGGAAAGGTTGCCAAGCCTCCGCTAATAGTCACACTGATGATTTGACCTTCATATTCATGTTTTGTTTCTTCCACTTTTTTACGGATTCTCTCTCCCAATACAAGAGCGTTAACTTTCCCTGTTTCCGGCAGCACAACCACAATCTCCTCCCCTCCATATCGTACAGCAATATCTATAGTCCTTATTTCACCCATAACTATCCCGGCTACATGCTTTAAAGTTTCGTCACCAGCCAAATGTCCAAAGGTGTCATTTATCTTTTTAAAATCATCAAGGTCAAAAAATAGAACAGACAGTTCCAGCCCATAACGAGTAGCACGATCTGTTTCCCGTAAAAACATATCATCAAAAGTACGCCGTGTATAAAGACCTGTAAGGCTGTCGTATTTTAAAGAATTGAGCTCTTCCTCAAATACATGAATCTCGATCACTATGGGATTCGTCATGTCTTTACTGATTGAGCAAAAGTAGTCACATATCGCCGTTCTCAGATTGATGTTCCTGCCCAGCGCTTTACTAATGCTGTTTCGATGAGAGATAATTTGTTTCCAGTAATCTTCAGCCTTATCAGATGTTAAATCAAAATGTGTTAAGACACTGAAAATGACTTGATACGCCTCACTACCTCCTTCTTCGATGATGCAGTTAAGCTCCGAAATAAGTTTATCATCATCAAAAGAGAAATTATCTAAGCATTTCAATACTGACTCTCGTATTAATTCCACGAATACACCTCCTGTATATTATAGTTTGGGAAATTAACAAAGTATCTTGCCTGAAATATTACCAGTCTGGATTTGTTGTCAAAACATTA
>CAKKPF010000310.1 GCA_919901575.1 Candidatus Brocadiaceae bacterium | reverse complement strand
GGCATTCGGGTATGACAAAAGCCACGCATGCAAAAACCTAACCGGACAACACTGAGGTAAACTATAAATAAGAAGCTTACAATGAAAAGTAAATCAAAATGAGATTTGGAGAATACTTAATCAAGAAAGGTAAAGTAGAAGAAAGTGAACTTGAAGACGCTCTCAAGTTTCAACGGGAAGAACATATTACATTAGGTGTACTGGCTATACGTGAAAATGCCCTGAATAATGAGCAATTGAGTACGATTCTGGATTATCAGAGAGAGAAAGGAGGCGGCTTATTTGGGAAAATAGCAATCGATTTGGGGTTTTTAAGCAAGAAAGTTGTTGATAAACTTCTGATATTGCAAAAGAAAAAACATAATTTAATTGGCGAGATATTGGTTTTATACGGAGCTATTGGCAAGGAAGAGATGGAAGAAGAATTGAGGCAATTTCATGAAGCGGCGGGAAGGAAGAAATAAGTTTACGCATTAATCGTAACCAAATAATTATAGAATATGTCTGGAGGTAAAAAGCAATGAGCAAACACGAGAAGTCTGGTGATAAACACGAAAAAGGCAACAACCGGAATCTGGTCGGGCAGGATGGACCCGGCAAAACCTCAGAAAATGAAGTATTTAAGAATCTTGATGACGGGCGGCGAGGCTTTTTGAAAAAGCTGCTAATCTCTGCAACCTATGTCACGCCGGCAATACTAACGCTTTCCTTGAGGGAGTTAGAGGCAAAAATACCTACAAAGAATGAGAAGAAGAAGAAATAGTAACAATCGTCATAGCTATACTTAAGTGGGGCAGAAAAAATGCATTTTATAAAATCCTACCTGCCCGAATGACTCGTTCAGGCGGGAAGGATTAACTCCAATTAGCTAACATACCAGGAGTTAAGGCTTTAGCCTTTTATTGTATCTGTAGCGGAGGTTTTCAAACCTCCACACACAACGGATTCAATACCAATTAAACGTTCATATAACCATCTTTTTGTTAGTAAGCCAGTGGACGTGGAAGGCTGAAGCCATTCCGCTACACCCCGCTAAAGGGCGTTAAGTTCATAATATGAAAACTTCACAAATGTCTTTGGGACAGATGCTCACAAAAAAAGGAATCATCTCTGATGAGCAGTTAGGCAGGGCGTTAGAACACCAGAAGAAGCTATCAATCAGATTGGGAGAAGCATTAACAGAGATGGGTTTTGCCGGCCATGAAGATATAATAGGCAGCCTGGCTGAACAATTTGATTTTAAAGTCGTTAACCCTATGGCCGCTACCATCCCGCAAGATGTTATAAACACAATCCCAAAGAACATCGCACAAAAACATAATATTATACCTGTCGCACAGCAAAATGGATTACTTATTGTTGCCATGAGCGATCCACTTGATATCAGCACACTGGAAGACTTGCGTTTCACACTCAATATTAACGTAGAATGTGTGCTGGCGACGAAGAATAACATTAAAGATGCTATTAAAAAATATTATTACAGGGAAAAGTCGGTCTCTTTTGATGGCTACCTGGATGGATTTAAGTCAATAATTGCCGGCGCTGAAGAGTCAGTTGACTATAAATTTGGCGCTGAGAAAGAATCTGAGGCGCCAATTGTCAAACTCGTTACGTATATAATTGACGAAGCCGTTAAGTCCCGCGCCAGCGATATTCATATTGAACCACTACCGGGCAAAGTTCGTATAAGATACAGGATTGATGGTGTATGCCAGGAGGTGCATTCAATTAAAAAACGCATACATGAGGCGCTGATTTCCAGAATAAAGATACTTTCTAATATTGATATTACCGAAAAAAGAAAACCCCAGGATGGACGAATAAGCTCAGAAGTTGGTGAGAAACCAATAGATATCAGGGTCAGCACAATACCAACTACCGGTGGTGAAAGTATTGTAATGAGAATACTGGAAAAGTCTACAGTGCTTGTGCAACTGAAGAGTATGGGTTTTTCTGCACATGATTATAACAACTTGAAGAGAGTATTAAAAAAACCAAACGGTATTTTTCTGATTACTGGCCCTACGGGCAGTGGTAAATCCACGACTCTTTATGCTGCTTTAAATGAAGTAGATCGTTCAGAAAAAAAGATAATTACAGTAGAGGA
>CAKKPF010000309.1 GCA_919901575.1 Candidatus Brocadiaceae bacterium | reverse complement strand
TAAGACAAAGGCTTATCTTGAGAAAAATATAGCAGAGAGATAAAAAGACACAGTAACTATGGATAAACTTTTAAAGATAGATAAAGCTGGTGATTCAAGACTTCTTAAAGAGATAAAAAAGTCATTGAGCATGAAACTTGATGATGAACTTATCTTGTTTGGCGGAAAGGATTATTTGGTAATTAAAAAGATTCAAAGGCCTTCTCTTACCGAACGATTTAAGAATCTTTCTCGTAAAGTAGAGTTGCGATTCAAAAAGGAGGGGTTGGGAGAAGATATGGTAAGTGAGGCTATTAAAATAAGCAGAGATCCTCATATACTAAAAATCAAAGAGTTTGAAGGAATAAAGATTAAGTCTCCAGAAGTGTTTAGAAAAGATAGTTAGCTATGTTATTCATAGGTTTTGGCGGGGGAAAAGTTTTGCTCCAGCAACTCATCCTAAATGGCATAATTGCCGGTAGTATATATGCCCTTATCGCTATCGGCTTTAGCGTAATCTACCGGACAGTAAAGTTCTTCAACCTTGCTCACGGTATTGTCTATACTGCCGGGGCGTATTTTGCTTATACGTTGACCATCTCCTTACACCTCAATATTATCCTTTCTTTTTTCTTGTCCATAATTTTTGCAGCCCTGTTGGGGATTGCCATTGATAGATGCTTCTATTATCCGCTCCGCAAAAAGAGTGCATCTAACATGATCTTTCTCCTCGCATCATTCGGCGTCTTTATCTTCCTTCAAAACCTGATACAGCTTATCTACGGGGCACAGATTCTTACTATAAGAACCGGCCCCGTCAAAGAAGGACATCATCTCTGCGGCGCAGTTATCACGGACATACAGATATTGATATTAGTCGTCAGTAGTTTGTTGTTAGTTATCTTATGGTTGTTTATCCAAAAGTCAAAGCTTGGCAAGGCAATGAGGGCTGTCTCTGACGACCCTATAGCTGCAAATGTTGTTGGCATAAATCCGGAAAGGATAATTATGACTTCGTTTGTCATAGGTTCCGCATTGGCAGGCGCCGCGGGGATACTTATCTCCTATGAAACCAATATAGAACCTACTATGGGTTTCAGCGCAATCCTGAAAGGGATTATCGCTTCTATTATTGGAGGAATCGGCAGTATTCCTGGTGCGGTACTGGGCGCCTTCTTTCTCGGCCTGGCTGAGAATCTTGGTATCTGGAAGATTTCAGCAGGGTGGAAGGATTGTATTGCGTTTGCTATTCTCATAATCTTTCTTTTAATAAGACCGTGGGGATTTCTGGGCACTAAAACAGAAAAGGAAAAAATCTAAAAGGTATGGAATATATTCTGCACATTCTTGTTATTGCCTGCATATACATTATCTTAACACTGAGCCTTAATCTCATTGTAGGATATACAGGGCTTCCGGCATTGGGACACGCGGCATTTTCCTGTATAGGGGCTTATACTTCGAGCCTGCTTGCATTAAATGCGGGCCTGTCGCCATGGATAGGTTTATTTACCGGAGCTTGCGTTGCCGCAATATCAGGCATAGTAATTGGGTACCCGGCAGTGCGATTAAAGGGTGATTATCTTGCTTTGGCAACCTTTGGCCTGGGAGTTATCGTTTACTCCATTGCAAAGAACTGGGTTTCTCTCACAAGAGGCCCAATGGGGCTTCCCGGTATACCAGGCTTTTCAGTGGCCGGTTTTCAGCTATCAGGAATCTGGTCTTACTTATTACTGGTCTTAGTATTCGTAGCAATAACTATATTCATTATTAATAGGATAGTAAATTCTCCCTTTGGCAGGATTCTGAGGTCTATACGGGAAGACGAGATTGCCTCAGAGTCTTTAGGAAAGGATACGACAAGATACAAGTTGCTGGTTTTCATTATTGGAGCATTCTTCGCGGGTATAGCCGGGAGTCTTTATTCACATTACATAACCTTTATTGATCCTTCAAGTTTCACCTTAATAGAATCTATTACCATTCTCCTTATGGTTATTTTTGGAGGAATGGGAAGAATTTCCGGCTCAATAGTTGGAGCTATAATACTGGTGGTTTTTCCTGAACTTCTGAGGTTTTTGGGAATGCCCTCATCAATAGCAGCGCCGATGAGACAGATGATTTATGGATTACTCCTGATATTTCTTATGATCAAACGACCACAGGGAATAATGGGGGTATATCGGTTTAAATAGAAAAAGATGGAGGAGTATCTAAAAACCAACAACCGGCAATCGGCAACTATTCTGAGAATTCAAAACCTAACAAAGGTATTTGATGGAGTTAGGGCCGTAGATAATCTTAATCTTTCAATTCAAACGGCAAGTATTACTGCCCTGATAGGCCCAAATGGCGCAGGCAAGACAACGGTCTTTAACCTGATTGGAGGTTTTTTAAAACCTGATAATGGCGAAATCATTAAATTTAATCCATCAACCCATAAGCTTACCAGACTCATCCCTTCCAAAATAGCCAGACTGGGCATATCAAGGACATTTCAGGATATCAGACTCTTTCCGCAGATTACGGTTATGGAGAATATGCTGCTTGCAACGAAATATGACAAGGGGGAAACCCTTTTATCCGCACTTTTTCAATCCAGGCATATGAGGGATGAAGAACAGACAAACAGAGAAAAAGCTCTGGAATATCTGGAACTGGTAGGCCTTGTAGACAAAAAAGATGAACTTGCGGAAAATCTGTCTCATGGACAGAGGCGCTTGATTGAATTAGCCCGGTCACTTGCTACAGAAGCGGATCTGTTTCTTTTTGATGAGCCGACGGCAGGTGTATTCCCTAATATGAGAGTCAAGATATTGGATATATTAAAGTCATTAAAAGCTAAAGGGAAGACGGTTTTATTTATCGAACACGATATGAAAGTGGTAACCGGAGTCTCTGATAACGTAATTGTCCTTAACTACGGCCAAAAGATTGCGGAAGGCGCTCCGGAAAAAGTAACTAACGATGAAAAGGTTATAGAAGCATATCTTGGCAGGAGGCGCATAAGTGCTACTTGAGGTAAGAGATTTAACAGTACATTACGATAGCGTACATGCCGTTGATAATATTTCTCTCCATGTAATCGAAGAAGAGATTGTTGCAATGATAGGACCAAATGGTGCGGGTAAGTCAACTACCCTAAAGGCAATTTGTGGTTTACTAAAACCAAAATCAGGTAAGATTTTGTTTCAAGGAGAAAACATAAATGGCAGGCAGCCGCATCAGTTAGTTGAAAAAAAGCTCTGCCTCGTACCGGAAGGTAGAAGGGTTTTTGCGTCAATGACCGTCCTGGAGAATCTTGAGATGGGCGCATTTACTATAAATAATAAAGAGGAAGTCCGGGATGATATTGATAAGGTATACGGCCTTTTTCCTGTTCTTAAAGAAAGACGGAAACAAAAAGCAGGGACATTAAGCAGTGGTGAACAGCAGATGCTGGCTATTGGCAGGGCATTGATGTTAAAGCCTGAGTTGCTATTGTTAGACGAACCTTCACTGGGACTTTCTCCAAACTATGTGGATATTGTATTTGAAAAGATAAAAGAGATTAATAATAATGGAACTACTATTCTGATTGTTGAACAGAATGCAAGAATGGCATTAGAACATGCAGATCGAGGGTATGTATTTGAAATAGGCAAGATTGCCTTTGAAGACAAAGCGAAAAACCTTCTTGAAAATGATGAAGTCAGAAAATTATTTTTAGGTGGATAAACTTAATCAAGGAAGTCAACATGTTGAAAAAATTTAATCCTACTGAAACCCAAAGGTGGAAAGATATTATCGGTCATTTCAAAGAGATGAAACAAATTCACATGAAAGACCTTTTTGCTAGTGATCCGGAAAGGTTCAACAAATTCTCCATTAAATTTAATGATATTCTTGTTGATTATTCAAAGAATATAATTACAGAGGAAACACTAAAGTTACTACTTGAATTATCTGATGATGTCGGGTTGAGAGATGCGATTGATAAGATGTTCAACGGAGATAGAATCAACGAGACTGAAGATAGAGCGGTTTTGCACATTGCTTTACGAAATAGAGATAATAACCCCATTTACGTTAATGGCAAAGACGTAATGCCGGAAGTGAACGCAGTCTTAAATAAGATGAAAGATTTCTCAAATAAAATAATTTCTGGAGAGTGGAAGGGGTTTACCGGTAAAAAGATTACGGATATTGTAAATATTGGAATCGGGGGTTCCGATCTGGGTCCCGTAATGGCGACGGAATGTCTTCGGCCTTACGCAAAAGATGGCTTGGCAGTTCATTTTGTCTCAAATGTTGATGGAACTCATATCATAGAAACCTTGAAAAGACTGAATCCTGAAATCACCCTGTTTTTGATTGCTTCAAAGACCTTTACAACTCAGGAGACAATGACAAATGCATTTTCCGCGAGAGAATGGTTCCTAAAATATGCGAAAGACCGGACATATGTTTCAAGGCATTTCGTGGCAATCTCTACAAATATAGAAAAAATTGAAGAATTCGGTATTGACAAAGATAACATGTTCGTGTTCTGGGACTGGGTTGGCGGTCGCTATTCACTCTGGTCGGCAATCGGCCTGTCTATAGCGTGTTATATCGGGTATGAAAACTTTACCGAATTACTGCAGGGCGCCTTTGAAATGGACAACCATTTTAGAGACGCCCCATTTGATAAGAACATTCCTGTTGTTCTGGCCTTAATAGGAATCTGGTACAACAATTTCTTCGGAGCGCAGACAGAAGCTATCTTGCCCTACGACCAGTATATGCACAGGTTCCCTGCATATTTTCAGCAGGGTAATATGGAGAGTAACGGAAAATCAGTGGACAGAAACGGGAGAAAAGTTAATTATCAGACCGGCCCTGTTATATGGGGTGAATCCGGAACAAATGGCCAGCACGCCTTTTATCAGTTAATCCATCAGGGAACAAAGATGATTCCGGCAGATTTCCTGGCGCCCGCAATCAGCCAAAACCCAATTGGAGAGCATCATAACATTTTATTATCAAACTTTTTTGCACAGACAGAAGCCCTCCTGAATGGGAAAACCAGAGAAGAGGTTATCGAAGAATTAAAAAGAGACGGCAAGAGTGATTATGAGATTCAGAAATTATATCCTCACAAAGTCTTTGATGGCAACAGGCCGACAAATTCAATCCTGTTCAGAAAATTAACCCCCAGAGTCTTAGGCAGTCTGATAGCAATGTATGAACACAAGATATTTGTCCAGGGAGTAGTTTGGAATATTTTCAGTTTTGATCAATGGGGCGTTGAACTTGGCAAACAACTGGCAAAGAAGATACTGCCGGAGTTAGGAGATGATAAACAGGTTGATTCCCACGATTCTTCCACAAATGGATTAATAAATGCCTTCAAAGAGATGAGAATGTCGTCAAAATAATGTTTTAGATTCCCGTCCCCGCCAGAATGCACATTGCCCGCCCGTACCGAACGGCACGTTCGGGCGGGGGCTGGCGAATGGTATGGACGGGTGAATACGAATTACGCTTTGAATTAATTACCCTTCGGGCAGCCTTGCTGGGTTCTTCCTTCACCGTGCCTTTTGATAACGGCAAGCTCATGTTGGGAACATGGCAGCAGGCAGTGGTGACAGATTTTGATAACCGCCCGAGAAGGTGGAATCTGGTTATACAGATGATTGGTGAGTAGTTACTGAATGCTTTTCTATTCATTACATGAAATAATGCTCCCGGATATTCTACTCATAGTGGGTCTTGCAGTGATTCAGACTCTAAGGTGGCAGTTTATGCAGTCAGGGATGGTTTCCCTGACCTGAAAACAATATGCAAAGCTAAAAAGGATATTCAGCCAAGGGGAGACGTGACCCCAACACTCCCCCCGTGACTTTTATCCCCCTTTATCCTTAAGTCCATGGATAAAGTTAAAACTGTGCTACATCTATTTATTGATTCATATCCCTCCTTTTCTCATATTGTTTTTGATCAAACCTTTCTTTCTTCCACAAGGTGTCTCTTTACTTAGTAATTTCGCACACTACGTGCCAAATACACATACTAAAAAAATTATCTTTCAAACTATCCTTAAGTATAAATTTATCAATGTGATACTGAATATAATCTTGGTATGCTTAGAAAGAGTAATGAGAAAATAATAGTGGTTATAGGTAATATTCCACAATTATTACCCAAAACACTTATAATTTTATATTGTCATTTGAATAATGGGAGCAATAGTCGGTTATAGACTCTACAAAGTGTCACTATGCTAATTCGATTCATTCCAATAAAAAGTTTTTTGGTTCGACTGTGAGGTTGGCAGACAATTTACCTGTGCATGTAAATGTATTTTTATGGGTTTTTGTTTATGGCAATGTTTCAGAAAGAGAAAGGATGAAAGTCATGGAAGATTTAGAAAAATATTGACGCCTGGACACAGAAAGCATGATATGGATTGTAGATAAGTTGAAAGAACTGGTATTGTAGCCGGTATCTGGACCAGAACCATCCTGATTCAAGGCAGTGGGAAGCCGCCTATCGTTATAATTTGATTGGAATTATAACTCATTATGTTATAAAATAATAACGTTATAACAAACACAAAATCAGGCACTTATAGAAATTATAAAAAAGGACTCTTTTATGATAGATACACACGCACACATACTTCCTTCCCTCGATGATGGCCCGCAAACAATTGAGGAGTCGGTTGAACTTTGCAAAATTGCTGCGAATGATGGGATTAAGAAAATTGTGGCAACACCGCATTCAAAGGACGGAGTGTACGAGGCAAAAAGCGATGAGATACTGAAAATGGTTGATGCGCTTAACCTCAAGTTGAAAGAAAACCAAATTGATATTGAAATACTTCCCGGGGCAGAGATACATATTCATGAAGGACTGGTAGAAAGTGTAAAAAGCGGGGAGGTGCTTACAATCAATAATGGTGGAAAGTTCATTCTTTTTGAACTTCCCTTTGTCTTCATACCTCCCGGGACCGATAAATTCATATTCAATCTCAAGGTCAATGGTATTATTCCAATCATTGCACACGCAGAAAGAATATCAACATTTCAGAAAAATCCGGAACTTGTGGGTCAATTGGTCAATATTGGCGCCCGTGTCCAGGTGAACGCACCGAGTATAACAGGTCAGGCAGGTCCCAGGGAAAGAAAATGTTCCGAGTGGCTTTTAAAAAATAGACTTGTGCATTTTATTGCTTCTGATGTTCATTCACTTGCCGGCAGGCCTCCAATCCTGTCTAAGGCAGTAGAATGTGCCGCCAATATTGTTGGGGAAAAAGAGGCCAGGGCGCTTGTCTGCCATAATCCCGAACAGATAATAAATGGCCTTGACATAAATTAGCTCCTGCTGGTCGCTAATTTATTGGCATTTTGCTCTGCAAAATTAATCCTTTAATGATATGAGACAAAATAAATGCTGCTATGTATGGAAAAAACCCACACGCTACCAGCCAAAAATAATTGACATATGTTAAGATTATGTTAGAGTAAATTTATATGTTTATTGACTCTGGTAATTTGGAACAATTTTTTGATTAAGTATTTATGGAAATAAAACTAAGGAAAATTCGCATATTAAAGGTTTGTTTGATATTAGTTTTATCTTTTTCGATCCTTCCAGAAGTTGTTTTTTCGTTTGAAGATACTTACGATAGAGTAGAAATAGGTTCTGCTTCTTCAGAAGGAACGAATTCTTGCAATGAACATAACTGTCCTATTCTTCCCAGTGAACCTTTCCAGCACTGTGCTGTCTGTTGTACTTTTTCACATTTTTTTACAAATCAGTCAACTGGAGTTATTTTTCATTTCAACAATACATCTCAACTGTTTCCAACAACCGAAAACGTCCTTTACAAAGAACTGTTTGCAAAAACCCTCTTTCGCCCTCCACAATCAACTCTTTAGTCCTTCCATTCTTTTATCAAAGCAAGTTCCTGTTTTAACCTAAATTGGGCGATATTATATTGCATGTCAATGTAGCCGTCCGCCTGGGCGGGCGAGTCGAGCGGGCGCTTAATCTACATATACAACCTTTAACAAAGAGGTAATAAATGATCTATCCGGTACATCACATTAAATATGTGACTGTCGTAACATTAATAGCAACCGTACTCTTTTTGACTTCTAATGAATCAATGGCTCAGGTCTCTGAACCGGCCCTGCGGGGAGTGGAAAATACTAAAACTGTCAACCTCAAAGAATGTATTACAATAGCGTTTGAAAATAATTTACAGCTCGCCGCTACACGAAAGAGATTAGATTTAGCCGAGGCTGAACGTATTAAGGCATCATTACTTTTACCTACAAATCCAAAACTGGGAAGCGAAACTGGCGCTAGAGAATCATCATCTACAGGGAGGGATACAGACTATACCATCGCATTATCTCAAGAATTTGAGGTTTTTGGCCAAAGGCGCAAACGAATACGTGTAGCTGAGAAGAATATAGAGAGGGTAAAATTTGAAGTTGCCGACGTAGAAAGAGAAGTTATCGCTAACGTCAAGAGTAGTTTTTATGAGGTTTTAACTTCTTTAGAAATTGTAAAACTTCGGAGCTTTGTCGAAGGCATATTTGAAAAGCTATGGAGTGCAACTATGGAAAGATATAAAGCAGGAGCAATAGCCGCACTGGAACTCAACTCTATAAAAATAGGTTATGGGCAGGCAAAGCAACAACTCCTTGTCGCAAAGAGTAACTATCAAAACAGTCTCCTGAACCTGAAACTCCTGCTCGGAAAACCAGGGGATGAAGCATTAAATATTGAGGGAGAGATGCACTTCGAAAAGTTACAGATAAACATGGAAGATATTCTGACTTCTGCTTACAAAGAAAGACCTGACTTAAGGGCAAAAGAGTTTGAGAAGGAAAGGGCTTCTCAGGAAATATTACTACGGAAGGTTGAGATTATTCCAAATCCTGACCTTTCAGGATTCTTTACAAGGGAATCCGGAACAGATGATATTTTAGGCGGAGAGATATCTATATCAATTCCAATATGGGACAGGAAACAATCTGAACTTAAAAAGGCCAGAACCGCTAAAGATGTAGCTAACATAGACATAAAGAACAGGTATCTGGAGATTCAAAAGGAAGTGGAAACTGCATATCAAACCTTTATGGCGGCAAAAGGCGGTATAGCCATCTATACTGATGAAATTATGCCACAGGTTGATGAAAGCCTGAGGTTGAATGAAATATCATATCAAGAGGGCAATACCAGCTTTATTGAATTTCTTACGATGCAGAAAAATCTCATAGAGACACAAACAGCTTATCTAAATGCATTACTTGATTACAACAAGGCTATTATAAATCTGGAGACTGTTTCGGGAATAAAATTGATGCCCTAATTGAGAGTAGTCAAACGATAAAGATATCATAAGAAGTTTAAAGAGTCGGAAACGTATTGTAAATTCCCCATCAAGAGGTGTATGTAAATGATGAATGAGAAAATTGAAACTTATAATTTATTTATGGATCGACCTTGTGCCAGGACTTCTGATAAACGAAGTGGGAGGGTTGATTGTTATAACAAATGGACTAAGACTTTTGAGGTAAAAAATTATGAGTATACGGTTATTTGGGATTTTAATTGTGTTGTTGCTGCTTTTCCTTCAGGTTTCATGCAAAAAGCCGACAACGGAAGTGACAGACACTGAGAAACATGGACATGAAGAACACGGGGAACGTGATGACCATGCAGAAGAGCAAAGGGTACAAATATCTCCACAAGAAATGGAGGAGTTTGACGTTGAAGTAGCAGAGGCTCTTCCAGGAAAGTTACATGTCTATCATAGCTTGCCGGGCGAGATTGTTTATGATCCGGACATATTGGTTCATATTGTTCCACGAGTCTCGGGAATTGTATGTGAAGTGCGCAAAAAAATAGGAGACACAGTGTTGAAAGATGAAGTTATGGCAGTTATTGACAGTAGAGAACTTGCCGCTGCCAAAGCGAGCTACTTTGCTGCCATTGAAACTGTTTCTCTGGCCGAGGCAACTTACAATCGCGAAAAAAAGTTACGAGATAAGAATATTTCCTCAGAGCGTGAATATCTGAATGCCCGTACCAACCTGGCAGAAGCCCGTATTCAGCTTCGAACTGCAAAGTATCAGCTTGTAGCCCTGGGTTTTTCAGAGAAATATGTACAAGGGTTAAAACATGATTCGACAGACCAGGGACATCTCGAGATTACGACTCCACGCAGTGATACAATTATCAATAAACCCATTCAACGAGATGAGCATGTAAAAGATCCAAAGCACGATCTATCAAATCTGGGTCATTTCGAAATTACAGCTCCATTCAGTGGAACCATTGTCAAAAAACATATTACACTGGGTGAAAAGACAAACGATAATAATGCAGTTTTTACGGTTGCAGACCTCAGTTCCGTGTGGGTTTATTTGACAGTTTATCAGAAAGACCTGGATACTGTCAAGGTTGGCCAACCTGTTATAATCAGAGCAGAACGGAACCAGGACGGTACTAAATCTAAAATTGATTTTGTAAGCCCTGTTGTGGAAGAAAGTACACGCACCGCGACAGCTCGCGTGGTTTTGGATAATTCTAAGGGTACGTGGCGTCCAGGCTCTTTCGTTACCGGAGAGATCATGTTAAGTGAATTTGAAGTTAAGATTGCAGTTCCACGTACAGCATTGCAAGTTGTAGAGGATAAAAATGTTATTTTTGTCAAGACCAATGATGGGTTTGAACCACGTCAAGTAACAATAGGGAGAAAGGATAAAGAACAAGTAGAAATCCTGGATGGTCTGGACAGGGGTGAGCGTTACATTAGCAAAGGCGGATTTACGCTTAAGTCGGAGCTTGAAAGAAGTAGTCTTGAAGGAGGAGGACATGCACATTAAAACATTTGGGAGATTGACATGGAAAGATTAATTGATTTTTCACTCAAGAATCGGCTGTTGATGATTATTCTTACAATCATAATCATTGCCGGTGGTTACTACAGTTACAGGAAGCTTCCTGTTGATGCTTTTCCGGATATTTCTCCGAACCTGGTGCAGGTATTTACAACCACAGAAGGATTAGCCCCGCAGGAAGTAGAAAAATACGTCACCTTTCCTATTGAGATGGCCATGACCGGTCTGCCTGGGCTGGGAAAAATTAGAAGCGTCTCTAACTTTGGCCTTTCCGTGGTAAATGTCTATTTTAAGGATGGTATGGACATTTATTTCTGTCGTCAGGTGGTCAACGAACGATTGCAGGAAGCTCGCGATCAGATTCCTGAAGGTTTTGGTGAACCGGCAATGGGGCCCATATCTACAGGCATGGGACTGGTTCTTTTTTATTATCTGGAAGATACTACCGGAAAATATTCCCTTGAGGAACTCCGAACCATTCAAGACTGGACAATCAAATTAAATCTGCAGACTGTGCCGGGTGTAACGGAGGTGTTGGGTATTGGTGGGTATGAAAAGCAATACCATGTCGTTGTCCATCCTGAAAATTTGCTGCGCTATAATGTCACTCTCCAGGAAATTATAGGACGTGTAAAGGCCAATAATCTCAATATTGGCGCACAATTTATCGAGAAAAATCGTGAAGAATTCATAGTGCGTTCCGTGGGACTGGCCAATGGAATTGATGACCTTCAAAGAATTATTATTAAAACGGTAGATGGTCGTCCTGTATATCTCAATAATATTGCCGATATCCAAATTGGAGGAGCAGTTCGACGCGGTTTGGAGACGAGAAACGGGCAAGGAGAAGTGATAGCAGGTATGGTTATAAAGCTTTATGGAACAAATGCTTCGACCATTATCGGGCGTGTGGAAGAAAAGATAAAAGAGATAAATAAAATCCTGCCTGATGGTATTCGAATTGTTCCTTATTACCAACAGAAAGATATAGTGGAGGCATCAGTCAGTACCGTGAAAAATGCTTTAATACAGGGCATTGTACTGGTAGCCCTGGTCTTGCTTGTTTTCATGGGCGGTTTTCGCCCCAGTCTCGTGGTTGCCTTAGCCATTCCTTTTTCCGTCATGTTTGCGTGTATTGCCATGTATTACTACAGTCTTTCGGCAAATTTAATGTCTCTGGGAGGGTTGGCAATTGCTATTGGCATGATGGTAGATGCTACCATTGTTATGGTGGAAAATGTGGACCGTCTTCTTCGGGAAGCAGATCCAAATGAGTCGAGGATACACGTAGTCGCCCGGGCGTGCAAAGAAGTTGCCCGTCCTATTACGTTTGCCATATTTATTATTGTCATAGTTTTTTTGCCCCTGTTCACTCTCCAGGGAGTTGAGGGTAAGACTTTCAAGCCACTGGCTTATACTATTTCCCTGGCAATGCTGGGTTCGCTGGTTTTTGCTATACTGATGGCTCCGCTATTGAGCAGTTATTTAATGCGTAGGCCTGGATCAAAGAAAGGCAAAAAGGAAGGGAGTGAATCATTCGTTGTAAAGATATTGCTGATTCCTTATCGACCACTTGTCGTATTTTTTGTTCAAAAACGCCTCTATGCAATTATTCTGGCAGTGGCGCTCCTTTTACTTGGTGGTTTAGTTTATCCCAGGCTCGGTTCAGAATTTACCCCTAAACTCAAGGAAGGGACTGTAGTCGTGCGTCTAACTATGGCCCCGTCAATCTCCTTAACAGAGAGTAAACGTATGACCATGGTAGTGGAACGTAGATTACTCAACATACCGGAGGTTAGGGAGGTTGTCACTCGAATTGGGAGGGGTGAAGTGGGAGCGCATTCAGATCCGATCAATTCCGCAGAAATCTATGTGCTTCTGAAGCCAAAAACAGAATGGCGTAGAAAAGGAGATCAGGAATATATCGAGGAACTCATTAGGGAAGAACTCGGGGTAATGCCGGGCATTCTGAGTAACCTGACTCAGCCGATCGAAATGACAGTGGATGAGTTGTTGGAAGGTGTAAGAGCCGAACTGGCTATTAAACTATTCGGGAGTGATCTGGATACATTGAAAAGCAAGGCCGATGAAATAGCCGGCGTAATACGAAATATTCGTGGAGCCGCTGATGTTCAGGCAGACCAGGTCAGTGGCAAGCCACAGCTTCTCATTCGACCTGTACGTGAAGCTATAGCCCGCTACGGTATTAATCTGGAGGATGTACAGAAGGTGATAAAGGCTGCTGTGGGCGGTGAAATCGCCGGCCAGATCTTCGAAGGGATCCGTCGCTTTGATATATTAGTTCTCTACGAACAAGATGCACGACGCACATATGACGATATTGCAAATCTATTGATTGCGGCTCCTGATGGTAAAGTCGTACCGCTGGCGGAATTGGCGGAGATACGGGAGATAGTTGGTCCCCGCCAGATTATGCGGGAAGATACTCAACGATTTATTACTGTACAGTGCAACGTCGTGGGCAGGGATATCGGGTCATTTGTGGAAGAAGCTCAGCAGGCAATTGATAATATGGTGAATCTTCCACCCGGTTATATCGTAACATGGGGTGGGCAATTTCGGCTTCAGCAGGAGGCGAACAAACGATTTGCCGTGGTGATTCCGGCCACAATCCTTATCATAAGCCTGTTATTATTCAGCAATTTTGGTTCACTCAAGAACACTATTCTTATTCTTCTGAATATTCCTCTGGCGCTGGTAGGAGGTATAATAGCCTTGTGGATAACAGGCCAAAACCTCTCCGTACCGGCTTCAGTTGGTTTCATCGCGTTATTTGGGATTGCGCTGGAAAACGGCATGGTGTTGCTGACTTATTTAAAACAGCTCGTCCGTGATGGCCTTTCAATGGATGAAGCCTCAATCAAGGGTGCATGCCTTCGATTGCGTCCGGTTCTGATGACGTCTATAACTACAGCATTGGGGCTTATCCCCTTACTCCTTGCCTCAGGCACCGGCAGTGATGTGCAAAGGCCGCTTGCCACAGTAGTCGTAGGCGGATTGGTCACTTCTACAGCCTTGACACTCCTGGTTATCCCGGCGCTTTTCAAATGGTTCTCTGTTCCATTAGAGACAGAAAATTCACGTAATAAAGACTTAACTAAGATAAGGTTAAATTATGAAACTAGTTATTGCTTACATTAAATCACATAAACTTCCTGAGGTTACTATGGCATTGCGTCAGATCAAAGGCTTGACAGGCGCCTCGGTATCCGATGCGCGTGGCTTTGGCAGACAACGATCTAACCAATCAACCGAAGCAGGAGATTATGTTCCAATAATACGGTTGGAAATTTTCTGCAATGATGTATTATCTGAAATGGTCGTAAGCGCAATTGAAAAGGCAGCACACACGGGTTTGCGCGGCGATGGAAAGATTTATGTGTGTGAAGTTAATCAGGCCGTTCGAATAAGCAGCGGAGAACGGGACGAAAAAGCCATATAAAAAATGAGAATAGCAAAACTAATCATTCGAGTCCTGAGTATATCCTTGGTTGGAATATTCCTATTTTACACCACATCATTTGGTAGTAATGTGGCGCAAAAAGAAGAATCTGCGAATGGGAAGCGAAAAGAAACGCTAGACAAAATCTTAGATGATTCAGATAAAATTACACATAAATTACCAGAATATACGATTGAAGAACAAACAAGGCTTAATGTTGTTAAAACAAAATTGATGAAAGAGCCCCTTGATGAAGAGGATTTAGAAATTGTCAGAGAAGTGCAGAAAAGTTATACGAAACGTACCGGTATTCCTTTCACAGAAATTCAAGCCAGGAAAATGATGTACGATACAGAAATTATATTCTCGTATGAGTATGAATTGGGCAGATGTTATCTAATATCATTTGATACAAAGAAACCCTATATATCTGAGGAATTAAAATGGTTTCGTAAAAAGATGGAGAGTTTTGTTTGTGCAAGTATATCCAAATTGGATGCAGATTTTAAGAATATCAATTATGCGGCTAATAATGAAATTTGTATTGATGAATATGGCAATGAATACCATCCATTAACTCGTGAAGATATATTCAAAGTTATTGAAAACGCTGAAATATTAAAAAATAATATTGATAAGTATATTTTCGCTTTAACAAATTACGATAGTAAGAGCAGTGATGATAGTAATGTACACAAGAAAAAGAACGGCAATAATAAATAATCTACCAGCAAATAATTAACTTTATCTATTTCTCTAAGTATTTCTTGGCCAGTACATTATTACAAATACACCAACATGGCCATTATAAACCTTGAAACAGTATCAGGAAAGAAGCTGATATCAAATGATAGATAAAATAATATCTTTTTCGATAAACAACAAACTCATAATAGTTTTAATGGTATTGGGGCTGATTGCATGGGGCGGCTATTCTGTTACACGCCTCCCTGTTGATGCCGTTCCAGATATTACAGACAATCAGGTACAGATTATTACGATTACCCCTGCTCTTGCTGCCCAGGAAGTAGAGCGTTTAATTACCTTTCCAATAGAAATTACAATGGCCACTATTCCTAACCTGAAGGAAATCAGATCATTTTCACGTTTTGGGTTGTCTTTAGTCACAATAGTATTTAAAGAAAAAACTGATATTTACTGGGCAAGGCAGCAGATAAGTGAACGCCTGGCAGAAGCAGAAAAACAAATTCCCGAAGGTATCGGCACACCTGAAATGGGCCCGATTACCACAGGGTTGGGCGAAATCTATCAATACGTTATACATGCAAAAGCGGGTTACGAAGATCAGTATTCAGCTATGGATTTGCGTACCATACAGGATTGGATTGTTCGTAGGCAATTAATTGGAACGCCGGGCGTGGCAGATGTAAGTAGTTTTGGGGGTTATTTAAAGCAATACGAAGTATCAATCAAACCTGAACTGTTGCGGAGTATGGATTTAACTATCAGCGATGTTTTTACCGCATTAGAGCAAAATAATCAAAATACAGGAGGCGCCTATATTGACAAAAGGCCCAATGCTTATTTCATTCGAAGTGAGGGTATGGTAAGCAATCTTGATGATATCGGTAATATTGTAGTTAAAACTGTTGATGATGGCACGCCTGTGTTAATAAGAGATGTGGCGAAAGTGCAATTTGGCCATGCCGTGCGTTACGGGGCTTCGACACGCAGTGGAAAAGAAGTAGTAAGCGCCATAGTAATGATGCTTAAGGGCGAGAACTCTGCTAAAGTCATAAAAAATGTGAAAGAACGTATCAAGCAGATTGAAAAAACCCTGCCTGAAGGCGTCGTAATCGAGCCTTTTCTAGATCGTACCAAATTAGTGAATAAGGCCATCGGCACTGTTACTAAAAATTTGACTGAAGGCGCATTAATTGTTGTTTTAGTACTGGTGCTGTTACTGGGCAATTTCAGGGCGGGCTTTATAGTGGCGTCTGTAATACCTCTGTCGATGCTTTTCGCATTTTCTATGATGAACCTCTTCGGCGTATCGGCTAACCTGATGAGCCTGGGAGCGATCGATTTTGGATTAATTGTGGATGGCGCCGTTATTATTGTTGAAGGCGTAGTTCAGAGGATTGTGATGAGTAAAAATATTTATGGAGGAGTAGAAAGACTATCAAAAGTACAAATGGACAGCCAGGTACATGAGGCTTCTAAGAGAATGATGAACTCGGCTGTTTTCGGACAAATTATCATACTCATTGTCTATTTGCCGATTCTTGCGTTGGTAGGTATAGAGGGTAAGATGTTCAGGCCAATGGCGCAAACAGTTAGTTTCGCTATACTGGGAGCGCTTATTCTATCTCTAACTTATGTCCCTGTGATGTCATTTTTGTTCCTGAGCAGAAAGACAGAACACAAAGAGAATATTTCAGACAAGATAATAAACTTTATCCGAAAACTTTACAATCCGCTTATCCATTTTGCTTTAAGAAGAAAATATATTGTGTTGTTATCGGCGCTCTTTCTTTTAGCTTCAAGCCTTGTGATCTTTTCAAATATGGGTGGTGAATTTATTCCTACTTTGGAGGAAGGCGACTTTGCAGTCGAAACCCGTGTAATGACCGGAAGTTCGCTCTTTGAAACTATAGAAGCTTCTAACAAGGCCTCTGCTATTTTGCTGGAAAATTTCCCTGAAGTAAAAGAAGTAGTGGGAAAAATAGGTTCAGGTGAGATACCGACTGATCCTATGCCCATTGAAGCCTGCGATTTAATGGTTATCCTCAAAGACAAGAAAGAGTGGACCAGCGGGAAGACAAGAGAAGAGCTTGCTGATAAAATGGGTGAAGCACTATCCGTAATACCGGGGGTTTCTTTTGGTTTTCAGCAACCGATACAAATGCGTTTTAATGAATTGATGACCGGGGCCAGGCAGGATGTGGTGCTTAAAATTTATGGAGAAGATCTGGATGCCCTGAGTGAACAGGCTGCAAAAGTTGGCAGCATCGTAAAGACCGTTAAGGGGACCAGTGATCTTTATGTGGAAAAGGTAACCGGACTACCACAGATCATGGTAAAATTTGATAGAGATAGAATGGCAAAGTTCGGGTTGAATATTGCTGAAATTAACATGGTTATCAGGACTGCCTTTGCCGGAGAGTCGGCAGGTCTGGTATTTGAAGGAGAGAGAAGGTTTGCCTTAGTAGTCCGTTTGGATAAAGGCAGCCGTAAGGGTCTTGATGATGTTAAAAATCTTTTTATAAATACACCTTTCGGCAATCAAATTCCACTGGAGCAAGTAGCAGAAGTCTCTTTTAAGGAAGGGCCTAATCAGATTCAGAGGGATGATACAAAACGAAGAATTACCATCGGTTTCAATGTGAGAAACAGAGATGTGGAAAGTATTGTGGATGAGATAAAACAAAAGATTGATAAGTTAGTTAAGCTTCCTGCCGGTTATTTTATAACGTATGGAGGTCAGTTTGAAAATCTTGTAGAAGCAAAGAAACGGCTTTCCACTGCAGTCCCTGTCGCCTTAGCAATGATCTTTGTGATGCTTTTCTTTGCTTTTAAGTCTGCAAAACAGGGGCTCTTGATCTTTACCGCAATTCCATTATCAGCTATCGGAGGTATATTTGCTCTGTATTTAAGAGGAATGCCTTTCAGTATTTCTGCAGGTGTAGGTTTTATTGCCCTGTTTGGAGTATCAGTTTTAAATGGGATTGTATTAATAAATGAATTCAATTTATTGAAAAAGGATGGAATTAGTGACTTGCATGAACGTGTGCTGAAGGGAACAAGCGCACGTTTAAGGCCGGTGATATTAACCGCCGCAGTTGCTTCATTCGGGTTCCTGCCAATGGCTCTTTCCACTTCCCCGGGTGCAGAGGTGCAAAAGCCATTGGCTACAGTAGTAATCGGCGGCTTGATTACGGCAACTTTACTTACGCTTGTAGTGCTTCCAATATTATATATTTTCTTTGAGAGAGGGTTAAAGAACAAATGAAAGTTAAAATAAAAATCTGTTTAATAATAATTGTTTTAAACAACTTATTATTTTCTGGTTGTAATAAACAGACTGCAACAATAGAGGTCGAAGAACATCAACATGATGAGAATGAAAATACGGTTGAATTGAGCGCAACACAATATAAAGTTGCCGGTATTGAACTGGGAAAGGTAGAGCAAAAGAATCTGAGCAGCATAATTAAAGTAAATGGTGTGATAGAGGCGCCGCCCCAGAGTTTAGTTAGCATATGCGCCGTACTGGGCGGTTTTGTAAAAAGCACTAATTTGCTGCATGGCAGCCGGGTAACGAAAGGAGACGCAATTGTTGTAATGGAACATCCTGATTACATTCAATTACAACAGGATTATTTAGAAAGCAAAAGCAAACTGGTTTATTTAGAACTGGAATATAAGCGGCAGAAGGGATTACAGGAAAAAAATGTGAGTTCTGCTAAAATCTTCCAACAGACTACGGCTGATTACAAAAGCATGAAGGCCGGAGTAAGTGCTTTAGAGGAAAAACTCGCATTAATTGGAATTAATGCTGAGCAACTGGAAAAAAGTGAAGAAATCAGCCGGACGGTTACTATCCATTCTCCGATTAACGGTTACGTTTCTAAAGTAAATGTAAACATTGGCAAATATGTAAATCCGGCAGACGTCATGTTCGAGATAGTAAATACCAAACACCTGCACGTTGAATTAACGGTATTTGAAAAAGATATCAGTAAAATAAAAGAAGGACAACGAATAAGATTTACGCTTCCTAATGAAGATGACAAAGAAATACGGGCATTTGTTTATCTTATTGGCAGGTCAATTGGTGGCGACCGCACAGTAAAAGTCCATGGGCATTTAGACAAAGAAGACGAGCAATTTTTGCCCGGTATGTTTGTAAAAGCCTTTATAGAAATCGCTGATAATCCGGTGAATGCCTTACCCGAACAAGCCATAGTTCAGTCAGGAGGTAAACACTACATTTATATTCTTAAAGAGAAAATGGTCGAAAATAATCAGGAAGTGAACAGTTTCGAAATGATAGAAATTCAGAAAGGAATTACAGAAGGTCTTTATGCTGAAGTTGCCTTGCCGGTTACCTTTGATATAAATGCAAACCAAATCGTCCTGAAGGGCGCTTATTCATTACTATCAAAGATGAAAGTTTCCGGAGAAGAAGATGGGCACGGACATTAATCCAATGTATCGGGAACTTTGAAGAACAAACTTTTACTTTAGAAAAAGAGGTATGATGAATACGCTATTAAAGATGGTGTGGAACACGGAAAAGACATATTGCTAATCTCATTTTGAAGCTTCTTATCTAAGTTTGAGAGTAACATTATTATCAAGTTTGCTGCCATGACAGTAGGCCAGAATGTCTTCTTGTCTGCCGCCTGCATATTCTTCGGCATTTTTGCTTGTTAATAAGAATTTCTTTCCTAATTCAATTATCCTTTGATCTCTGACCTGATGGAACTGAAGTCTTGCTTCTTTTCTGTTAATTTTGACTGTCCTGAAAGCATGTGGATACTGAACAGTTGCCGGGGATGCGATATAATGAAGTCCATTAACTGTTTGAATCTTTGATACGTGATGATGTCCTGTTAAACACATCTTGACCTGAGGCGCATCTTCAAGAATCGTATTGACTTCCTGATAGTTCTCCAGGAGATATTTCTTCTTCCACTTTGGCATATCCCTGTTTTCCCATGTAGGAAGGAAGAGATGATGACTGAGTGTGACAATCATGTCGTGTGGATATTTAGTAATTTCTTCTTTAATCCATTTGAGTTCTGTTTGAGGGATATCACCATTATCATGATCGCTTATTGAGGTATCCAATCCCAATATTCTCAAACCCTGCACTGGCGAAATGCTCCACCAATAATGACCGGTATCAAGTCCATGACCCTTTGTTTTTATAGCATATTGTTCCTTTGACAGTGCTACTTCGGGGGGAATAGGAGATGACTCTCGATTACCAAATTGGAGAAAGTAAGGAATCTTAACACTTGACATAATGCTCATAAATTCATCAAAACCTTTTGTGCCTGGGTCTGTATTATTGATATTATCGCCGCCAAAGAGTACGAAGTCCACATCACCCATTTCGTTTATCTGGTCTATGATATCCCTGAAAATATTAAAACTTTCTTCAAAGAGGGAAGTCCCATTCTTGCCGGTAAACGTAACATGGGTGTCTGTTACATGGGCAAACTTGATAGAGGCATCCTTTCTAACCTTTGTTTTTTTAACTTGTTTTGAAGTAGTGCTACATCCAGTGAAATTCCCAATCAATACCCCACCTATGAACACAGCTTTGCCAATAGCTAGACCACCTTTCATAAAATCCCTTCGATTTAATCCTCCTTTTCTTTTAGAAATTAAATTTTTTACTGTTTCTTCTTCCATTTTACATATCTCCTTTTAATAAATCTTCTTATCTATATTTACATTTTTCATTCTTCATTTAGCAATGGTTTATAACCTGAAACAGAATGCATCCTCAGGTAACTTTTTATTTTTTCTGCCTCTTCAATTGGTATATATTGCCCAGCTTCTTTTGCTTCGAGCATAGTGTCGACTATTTTTGCCCAATCATCTGGAGAATAAGGGTAAGCCTTAATATCCGGCAACTCATGACATTTAGAACATTTGACCTGAAAAATGTATCGATCATTTAATCTTGCATCTTCATTGTAAGAATCCTTTGAAGTCATTATTGCACAGCCGGAAAGGATTTGTTGAATAAGCAACAGAAAAACAGTTATGTTATGATTAAAAAACTTCATTTTCCAATAAATATAGTCACACCTGTTGTCATTCCCCAGTCGATACTATCACTGTTAAGTCCCCAGAATGTAGCAGCGTCAAACTCCATATTCCATGGACTCTCCCACACAATCCCGCCTAATACCTGATGTTCGATGTTTTGCTTCTCCACCTTCTCCAGGCTGTATTCAGATACGAGATGAATCCCCTTTGTCTTGCTAACTTCGTAATCAACTATACTTCCATATATAAAAACCCCTCTCGTTTCTTCCACTTCATATTCTTCATCTCCGAGCTTCTTTACCCTCCTCTTCCTCTCTGTAGCGCCTCCTATAGTGGTGTGAAATGTTAAGGCCTTTAACTCCCACGTTAAGATAAATGTCCCCTCAAAATCAATCCTTTCGCCCCCTTTTTCTGTAGGAAAGAGTACTCCTGTTTCGGTTGCAATATTTGGTACAAGCCCTTCTCCCCAATACCAGACTTTTTTTAAAAATACTGCTGTGTCCAAAAACTGTTGTTCTCTAAGTTCAAAACTCCCTTTTTGCCTGTCGTCTATAAATTCCCCCACGGTTTCTAAGACTAACTCTATATCCCACAACAAACCATAGTTGAAGCGTATATCAGGAAATTCAATTGTGAGTTCATCTCTGCTGGGATTTCTCTCTTCCTTTATCCCGAAATAGCCAAATTCCAACTCTATCTTTCCCTTTTCCACAACATCAGCATCAGTTGTTACAAATGGACGCAGTGCAAATGCATTATTAATACATATTATATGGAACAAGAAATATACAATTATAATCCTAAAGGAACTCATACTATTTATGACTTGCATTATATATGTACTCTGATATTTCTTTAACCGTTCCTGTCTTTTGAATCATGCCGCTATCCATAACCACTATTCTTGTAGCCAAAGAAAATGCCTCTTCTCTGTCATGTGTTACATAAATCAAGGTAATGGCAAATTCTTCCTGTAACTTTAATATTTCCTTCCTTAATATTAGACTAAGATCGGTATCAAGACTTGATAATGGTTCATCCATCAAAAGTATCGTTGGGCGCATGACGAGGGCACGGGCAAGGGCTATCCTCTGTTGTTGGCCACCGGAGAGTTCTCCAGGATGTACATTCTTAAACCGGTCCATTTGTACCTTTTCGAATATCTCATCAATGCGTTTTCTCCTTTCCATTTTTGGGATATTCTTTGCCTTCAATCCAAATTCAAGATTTTTATAACTGGACATATGCGGCCAGAGAGCGAGGTCTTGAAATACCATACCTACATGTCTGTTTTCTGGCTCAATGATACATTTTCCATTATCCGCCACAATGCGGCCATCTATAATGAGTTTACCTTTATCTGGATGAATGAATCCAGCTATCATCCTCAAAAGCGTCGTCTTGCCACACCCGGACGGCCCTAGAATTACGATCCTTTCTCCCTTCTCAATATCAATCGAGATTCCCTTAATTACTAAATTCTTATTGTATGATTTATAGACATTGTCAATCTTAATTATCATCATATTATCCTAGCGTAGATGCTTTCTTCGCACATTTATTTGCCAACCACAGTCCAAAAAGAGGTAAAAGTGTTATTATAATCATAATCACACACAAGGCTGAGATAAGATCATCAGGGCTGTTTGCCATAAGGGTGAAGATGCGCACCGGGAGTGTATCGTGAGCAGGAGGGTAAACCATCATGGTGATACCAATATCCCTTAAACAGAAGATAAAGCAGATAAGCCATGCAGCAGCCATGCCCCTTTTTGCCAGCGGAATCAGGATTTTGAATAACCTTCGGAACCAATCTGCACCAGCAATTTGTCCCGCCTCTTCCATTGAATGTGGCAGATGAGAGAATGTTGCGGCCAAAACCCTTTCTCCCAAAGCTGTGTATTGAGCAATATAACCAAATATGATTATGCCCATCGATGCATATATAAAATTTGTCCCTGGCGTATTCCATAAACTAATTAGTCCAATACCGATTACTGTGCCTGGTAAGGCAAACAGGAATATGGCTATTGAGTCAGCGGCAAAGGAAAATTTAAGTGCCCTACGTTCAAGAAGATAGCCAAGAAAAAACCCAAATACGACGAGGCATGTAGCGCCAACTGAGGCATAAACCAAACTCCTCATAATACTACCTATTGAACGAATAAACGCCTCAGCATACGCCGAAAAAGAGACAGATTTATACAACAATACGCCTAAGGGAACTATAACCAGGATAAAAACAAGTATACTTACAGCGGCCATGAAGAATGGTTTCGTCCTTCCAAGAGGTGCCATTACCATTGTTTTTTCTGATCCCGCTGCCCTGAAAATAAACGTCTTCTTACGCAAAAAAAGTCTTTCTACAATTAAAACAATAAACGTAATTATCCCCAGGGGCATTGCCGCGGTTGTAGCTGTATTAAAATCATAAAATGCCGAAAACCGGGTAAATGATTCAACGGAATAGACATCAAAACGCAGCGAAGATGGCACACCAAATTCGCCAAGTGTAAGGATAAAGACAATAAGGGCTGCCAGCGCAATACCGGGATATATGAGTGGAATGGTTATCTTTCTCAAGACCATAGTCCACGAGCAATGAAGCCTTGCCGCCTCTTCCAGGTTTGGATTAACCATACGTAAATAAGTCATGGTCAGGATGATTACAATTGGGAGAAGCGCTGACACCATTACAAAAAGTGTGCCTGCAAAACCGAAAAGAAGATTTGAAGTAATAATACCAAAATCTACATTAAATATTATTGCCACAATCCCAGACCGACCCAGACAGTAGAACCAAGCAATCGCCAGGATATATGATGGAATAATGAGTGGAATCACAAAAAGTATCGCAAAGAGCCTCTTAAGTGGAAGGTCTGTCTTTGTAAAGAGCATTCCAAGAGGTACTCCCAATAACAGTGTTATAAGTGTTGTTGCGCCTGCCAGTGTAAGGCTGTTAAATAATAGTCTCCATTCTCTATCTGACTGAAACAATGTCCCATAATTCTGTAGTGAGAATTCTCCATCAACAAATAGGGACTTAATAAATATGGAGATAACGGGAGCAAGGCCTATTCCTATTAATAAAAATATCGTAATATATAGCGTAAGCCTTTTTGCCATTATTCACTTTCCATAATCAGAATCTACAATCCCAAATCATCATTAGTAACCAACCCACTCTTTAAGATATGGTTGTATCTCTTGAAGTTTCCTTGCTACAGCCTCAAAATCCACTTTCATAAGTTTAAGCTTCCCAATCGTTATAACATCATTTGGTGTTTCAACTCCCTTATGCAATGGAATCTGCGCGCAATCAGCAAAGGCTAATTTACGTTCTGTTTGAGGAGATAAAAGATAATCTATTAACTTCCTGCCATTTTCAGGATTTGGACCTCCTTTTATCAAGACTGTTGCATTAGGCAAAACAAGACATCCCAATTCACCTTCCTCCTGATCAGGATAAATCTGCCAAACAGGTTTTCCATTCCTCATAGCATTAGTGGCATCATCACTGTCAACAACGCTAAAGAGAAATTCATTATTAACAACAAGCATAGTTGATTCGCCATTACTGGTTGATACCTTTGTGCCATTTTCCTTCATCCTTTTCATAAAATCTCTTGCACGCTCATCGCCCCAGACGGTAAATAGCGCAGCAATCCAGGAAGTAGTCGTTCCAAAAAGCGGGTTTGCCATGACGCCTTTGGTTTTCCATATATCATCAGTATAGGTAAAAATGGATGTAGGGGTTTGATAAATCAAACCCTCTTCGCTTACAATTAATACCCTTGCACGCGCTGAAAAACCCGTCCAATACCCCTGCGGGTCTTTAAAATTAGCAGGGATTCCTTCTGCATTAGGTGAGAAATATTGCTCGGATATTCCCTTCTGCTTTAGCACAATGGCGCGTATAGGTTCATTAGCCCAATATACATCCGCCTGAGGATTGTGCATTTCTCCGATAAGGCGGTTCATCACCCCTGTGCTCTTTGTCTCTTCTGTGTCATAGACGGCTTTTACCTTTATGCCTGTTTCAGCTTCAAAATCTCTAAATATCGGTTCAGAAAAGACCTGATCTTCCGAGACATAGACCACGACCTCATTTGTATCCTTTTGACCACATCCTGTAGCAAAGGATAGAGACATAACGCCTACAAAAACAATATAAAATATAACTCTACTTTTCATCGTAGACTATCTCCTTTTTAGGAAAGTCTATGTAAGGTGGGCAATGCCCCTACTAATTACTTTATTGGCCCGACTTTTAGATCATCAAAATAGGTCACGGCATCAGCCTTTGTCCAGAGGCCAATCTTGCCTTTTTGAAATGCATCATCTGTTACTTCTAAATAAGGTCTTCCATTGTAATAGCACTGGATGTGGTCATTTCGGGCTATAATTTTAATCGTATGCCATTCATTAGTTGTTACCTTTAGACGGGCAGAATCCATTTGAAGGCGATTGCCATCAACCACCTTGTAAACCCTGAAATTATTCTCCAGGGGATTAGCCCTGGCAATATAATAATTATTGGCGTCCTGATAACGCCAAACAGGTCCTCCTCCCTGATCTTCTTTTCCTTTAACTCCTTTAAATTTAACAGACAGTTCTAAGTCATCATATGTCTCATTCTCATTGATAATCATATTGAAATGATAGCCGAAATATTCCTGAGATGTCTGGGCAATGACATTGGGTATGCTTGGGGCCGTATCATCTTTAATTACTTCCCATTTTCCCAGGTCTCCTTTACCTGTCGTTTGATTTGAAAAGCCGTTAGGCATATTACCTATTTCATTATTGTCAAAATTCCATAGTTTAACGTTACCTTTATATGACATTTGTTCCCCTTTATAATGTTCATCTTTATTGCTTTCAGCATTCTCATATCCTTCTCCACAACCAACAGCAAATAAGAAGAAAAATGAAACAAGCATTGATATAATAAATTTTTTCATGCTAAACCTCCTTGACGAATACGGGTGTTTTTTCCTGTACTGAGAAATTGAACACAAACGAAGCTAAAACCAAGATACTGGCGATAATTAGAAAAGAGTGTTGGTAATTAAGATAGGCCAAAAGCAATCCAGCTAAAATAGGGCCTGAAGCATGGCCTATATCGAAGATAGTCCCAAAGACACCCATAGCTGCGCCATAATGTCGTTCTTTACAAAATTCAGTTACCATAGCCGCAGAAGAAGAAGTGACAAACGCTTCACCTATTCCAAAGGCCATTGATAAAAATAGCAAAAGATAAAGATTTTGTGTAAATGGAATAACAGCAAGGGATATTGCACATATCCATATGCCATAGAAGACAATAGATTTTCTACCATATCGGTCAGATATCTTTCCCATGATTGGTTTTGCCAAAATGGTTGTAACGATCTGTGAGCCCCAAAGAATCCCTGCTTGAAATATATTTAAACCTGCAATAGTAACTGCATAGATAGGCAAAAATGCCTCTAAAGTGCCTAAGGATAGTTTTTGTACACCCTGCATATTACTGGTAATGATGACTCGATAATCACTGATTACCTCTTTTATTCCCTTAGAAAATTTCTGTAGTCTCCCTATCTCCCCCTTTTCCAAAGGGGAACTAAGGAGTATTTTTCCCCATGTAAGGAATCTGAGTGCAAAAAATAATGCAATCATGCCAAAAATCCCATAAATCAAATAAGCTATGTGAAAATGATCTAAGGAAGGAGTATTTTCTCCGGCCAAGTGATAGAGAATAAAACCACCCAAAGGAACTCCAAGGAGATTTCCAGTAATGGTAATAGATGAGAACCATGACAGTCTTTCTCCTTTTTGTCCACCAGCGGTATCCGCAATCATCGCCATAGCTACCGGACCATAGATTGAAGTGGCTAGTCCATGGAAAAATCTGATGCTTACTAATTGCCAATAGTTAGTTACGAGGTAATAAGCAAATGGAGTTAAACCAAAAACAAACATACCTAATAGAAGCATCTTATGCCGGCCATAGATGTCTGAAAGAGTACCTGCTGGCAATTTGAAAAAAATACCAGTTATAGTAGAGGCGCCAACCAGAAATCCAATGGCCTGTGGTTTAGCTCCTAAGGCTAGAGCAAATAAAGGAAGTACAGGAGTTCTCGCCATAGCATAACTCAGCCTGGCAAAAAACCCGACTATACATAAAGCAACAAAAGGAGAAAGTTGTATTTTTATCACTTGAATAGTCCGAAATATTGTAAATTTTCTTTCATTCTGTGCTCCATATCATCTTTGATGTGTAACACAAATTCGTTAACTGCTTCTTCTCCCCAATTATCAAGGACATATCTTATGTTCTCAGGGATTTTTGAGATATCATGGATCTCTACGGCCTTTACCTTATCGTTATCAATCCAGTGATGAAGCTCCTCATATCCTTTTCCGGTTCTTTCCTTACTATTTTTTATATGTATATCGAGTGGCGGCATATTTGTTACCTCCTTTTCCGTTTTTTTAAAAAGTGATATTGATAAAGTGAATCAAATGTCTCTATACCCCTCTCAAGTAATTTATTATCATTTTTTAATTTATGGTTAAGTCCAATAATTATTTGATTAACGGTTATGTTTGTTAAGTTCTGCATATAAAGACTCAAATACCTCAAATCCTTTTTTAAGCAATTCGTTATCATTCTTAAACGTTTCCATCAGGCCTCGAAGGATGCAGTCTATACCTTTAGCTTCATTTCTACTAAACTTTTCATCATTTAAGTCAATATCGTGCACTATTTCGGCAATGCTTTTAAGGGTGTTATCCTTCATATTAAAACGCTTCAACATAGTTTCAAATGTGCAATTGTCACCCTGGTGACTGAATTCTCCATGGTACATATCAAAAGGGAGCCCGTTTACTTTAGTAGTATCTTCATGCACAAATACGAATTTAGCTTTCGGGTCAATAAATCTCTTTATTAACCATGCCGTTGCAATCCTGTCTATGTGAGGCCGCTTTCTCGTAACCCATTTCTTCTCTTGAAAATCTTTCTTTTTCAATGTTTCCTTCTCTTTTATCTTCTCGCTGGTAGAAGTTGTAATCTGATTTAAAAGTTGAGACATATGTCTCATGCAGGAATCGAATGTATTTAGTGCCTTTTGAGATAAAGGGGATTTAAAAAAGTCGATTCCTCTCGTGATATTTAATTGATTTGCAATAACCTTTAATTCCTCCCTCAATTTCAATTGGTTCTTAATTCCCTGATTTCCAGTAGCTGATACCTTTTTTGAAAACTCTGAACATCTGTTAATTATAATCCCATAATCATCATCCCTTGCCTTATGGAATAATTTAATTATATCTTTATCTTTAAGATTCTCTATGTTTGCTACTTTTACAAGTGTGGCCTCACCTTTCATTGTATGGATTTCTTGACATAACCATTGGAAATTTTCATACGTCTCAGGGTCAAATGGGAGGATATAAACTGATTTTCTTAAAGAGATTGCACCAAGAATCTTCAAGTTCCTCCAAATACTCACCCTGCTTCTTGAAGGTTCAGGAGGTAAATTGTAAATCAACAAAAGCCATTTACCAGTAGATTTGTCCTTACTCATGATACTTACAAATGTAACAATTGTTACATATAATTTCAATTTAAAAAATTTATGTTAGACAAAATAGGTTGTTTATACTATTTCATTAAAGTTGTTATATTAGAAATGGGTTAAAAATGTGATTCTAAAGAGCGTTAATGATTTCAAATTGTCAAGGTGGTATATTAGTAAGAAGCAAGTTTGTGGATTTAACGGTTTCTACTGCCATGTGGTTCAATGAAGGGCAAAAGATTTCGGATAGTGAGATAAAGGATATTACTAGCTCTCCATTTCTTAGGGTAGAGGTACGTATTAAAGATGATATAATTATTTCATTGAAACAAGGCGAAAAAATCATTGAGCCAGTCGATACAGATTATGAAGACCCGTGTTGTGAGTTATGCAGATTCGATAGTGGTAATAGATATGATCATGATTTCGTAACATCAAGTTTTATTTACAGTAATCTTGATCCAAATGCCAAAACCACCATAATCATCAAAGGCCCCTTTCGTGAAAGAGAATACAATATAGACCTATCCGGGATCAAATGAATTGAATTAAATAAAAAAACAATGAATTGTCCATTTTGCAATTTTAGTCTTAGTATTGTTGACATAAAAAAAGTATGTGAAAGCTGTCTTACCATAAAGGGTTGTACGATGATAAAATGCCCTAATTGTGGATATGAAACTATCCCGGACCCATATCTATTAAAACTGATAAAGAAGATGAGAAAGAAGAGGTGATAAGGATTTTAGCCTGCAGATATCATTACTATTTAGATAATAGTACATAGGTTTCTAGAACCTTTTTCAGATAGAGGGGTTATTACCCTACTTGATTTATTTCGCTGGGTGGAGGTATAATTTTATTACTAATAACGCAAGGTGTCCTCAATCTGCAACCATGGTATTTGCCAAGTTATGTTATTCCTCTTGCAGGGATGATTTTTGCGAATGCAATGAATAGCGTTAGCCTTGCTGTTGAAAGGTTAGAGGCGGAGATTGACAGGAACGTTCCATATGAGCAGGCACGTATTATAGCGTTTCGCGCTTCTCTTATTCCTATTATAAATTTCCTGTTTGCAGTAGGTATAGTTTCCCTTCCCGGAATGATGACAGGGCAAATATTATCCGGAGTTTCTCCACTCATAGCCGCAAGATATCAGATCATGGTGATGTGCATGATATTTGGTTCGGCGGGTATTTCATCAGCATTTTTTCTGACATCGGTCAAGTCTAATTTCACAACTAAAGAGAAGCTTGAAGCCACTGGCACAAAAACACTGAAATAAGGGATGAAATGTTGTATCAAACATTTCTTGGCCAATACATTATTACAAATACACCAACAAGGCATATTATTCCGCCAATGATGTCATATTTATCAGGATTTATTTTGTCTATCTTCCACCCCCAAAGAATGGACATGATTACAAATACACCTCCATATGCAGCGTAAACTCTGCCGAAATGAGCAGGCTGAAGAGGCGGGATTAATCCGTAAAGCACCAGAACTATCCCTCCCAATATACCGATCAATATACTCCTGCCTTCCCGAAGCCAGAGCCATACGAGGTATCCGCCCCCTATCTCGCATAATCCGGCAAGTATGAATAGTATGATTGATTTAGTAATTAACATGTATCCTATAATAACTGGTATAAAATATGCGAAAATTTAAATTGTTATTATTATATATTGAGTCCTTAGGTACAGCTATACTAAAATAGTAAATAATGTATTATAAGATAGTACCAACGAAAAAAAATTTGACTCTGTACTGAGGTACGGGGTTATAATTATATATCGAAAGAAAATGAAGACTTTAACAACAGGACAATTAGCCAGAGAAACTGGAGTTAATATTGAAACCATACGTTATTACGAACGGTATAGATTGATTCCAGAACCGCCCAGAAGAGAATCAGGATATAGAGAATATACTCCTGAATACATTGAGCGAATACGTTTTATAAAAAGGGCTCAAGCCTTAGGTTTTACTTTAAAGGAAATCTCTGAACTCCTTGCTGTGGCAGATGGAAATCCTGCTTGTAAGGATATCCGTAAATTTGCAGAAGATAAGGTTGCGGACATTGAAACCCGTATACATGACCTTCAAAAAATAAGAATTGTCTTGAATGATTTGATTAAAAAATGTCTTGGCAAAAGGAAAATCTCCGAATGTCCAATCATCGAGAGTTTGAGTCAGCATTGAAGACAAGAATAATTCACCGCAAAAACGCAGAGGACGCGAAGAAATGAAGTTTCTTGGCTATTAAATTAGGACTTCGGCAGCTTTAATTCTTCGACTCCGCTCGGAATGACGTCTTGCTGAGCGGAGTCGAAGCATTGAATTTTCTGTACATTAAATTAATGAGGGGACTTTGTATGAAATTGAAATCTATGGCTACAATCACTGGAACTATTTCGGCTGCCATTTTGGCCTCAAGTTGTTGCTTGGGCCCCCTAATCCTGGCTGGATTGGGAATTGGGAGTATAGGAATCTTTTCCTCCCTGGAGAAGTATCGGCCTCTGTTTATGATTATAACATTTGCATTCATTGGCACAGCCTTTTATCTTACCTATCGTAAAAAAAAGAGTGATGAATGTTGTGATATTGAAAAGGTTAAAATGGATCGGATAAAAAAGATTGCCCTGTGGGCAATAACTGCTGTTGCAGTAGGTCTATTGCTTTTCCCTTATCTCTATGGACATTTTGCCAGATCAGATTCTGTAGCTCAAATGAATGATGATCTGCAACAAGTCGTAATTAAAGTGGAAGGGATGACATGCGAAGCTTGCACTATATCTATCAACTCTGCCCTTTCAAAGATTCAGGGTGTCAGAGCCGTCAAAGTTAGTTTTGAAAAGGGAGAGGCAACTGTGGGGTTTGATAACAACGTTAAGGACATTCCCACAAACCGTCTTTTAATGGCTATAGAGGATATTGGTTACAGATCTTCAATAACTTCTGAATGATTTTTCTTTTCAGAAGAGGATTGAAAATGTTTTAAAAGGAGGAAGATAATGTCAAACTTAATCTTAGAATCGATCATTACCTGCCCTAAATGTGGGCATCAAAAAGAAGAAAAAATGCCAACGGATGCCTGTCAACATTTCTATGTTTGTGAAAACTGCAAAGAAATGTTGAACCCGAAAGAAGGTGATTGCTGCGTATTCTGCTCATACGGTTCTGTTCCATGCCCGCCAATACAGGCAAATAAGAAATGTTGTTAGATTAAACTAAGATTTTGAGCCGCAATATTAATAACACAGAGAGGCAAGAAAAGGGAAGAAGGTAATCCAAAATGAAGAAAAAGGACTTCCTAATCTTTGTACCAATTATTCTTGTCCTGATGATATTCACTAGATTAGCGTCAGGAGAGCCTGCTAAGGTTCAAGTCAAGTTGGATGGTCTTGTATGCACATTCTGCGCATACAATCTGGAGAAAAAAATAAAAAGAATAGAGGGGGTCAAGGACTTGAAAATATTGGTTAATGCCGGATTGGCTGAGTTCAAGATAGAAGAAGGTAAATCAATAGACATTGATGGATTAAAGAAGGCCGTGAAGGACGGTGGATTTACTTCCAGAGAAATTCTCATTACTTTAAAAGGAAAGATTGAAGAATTTAGTGGAAGAATGAACTTAAGAATTGGTGATGATAGCTTTATATTAAAATATAATGAAATACTTAAAGAGATAATAACTTCCGAAAAGGATCAGGAAAAGATTGTTACTGTAACTGGCCTGGTACAAGAAGAGAAAATAGAAGGTCATGGTTTACATCCTTATGCTTTGGAGATAAGGGATTTCAAGGTCGAATAAAATTAGCTTCCATCAGTCACCAACTTAATATAGCGCGTAAGACCTGTCCTGAATTCATTTCAGGAAACGCGCCTTACAACATATTACATGTAGGTCGGGTTTCCATACCCGGCAATAATATCAAAATATTACCTAAATTGAGCGATTTTATATTACATGCCATGGTAGCCGAAGGCCATGCCAGAGGCAGGTCTGTCCTTCGGCACGACTTTAGCCTGCGTTCCTCAACGTTTGATGGGGTCACGTAAGTTTCGCAACCTCAAAGTTGCGGCTACCCGCCCGAACGCACCGTTCGGTACGGGCGGGCATAAATCGCTCAGGTTGGGTATTAATAAAATAAAAAGGTAATTCTGAAATGAGAAAATATATTGTATCTTTATATTTCTTCGCTATTATTCTTTTAGGAAGTAACGTTGCCAATCTGGCAGAGGCTCAGGGCCCTCCAATCAATACTGAGACTGCATTTGTAACAGGGCTTGAGAGTGGTGCCATACGAAGCTTTGGAAAGGTGACAAGGGAGATTGGCTCTCTCCCAGGAGGACGAGGAGAACTTAATATTATCTCTGTTCCACTTGTAGTCCCCTATGAGCTACTCCCTAACAAGCTTGTGGTGGGTGCATCTATGCCTTATCTGGATAAAGAGAAAAAGACTACAATAGATGGTGTAAGAAAAAGCTTCTCAGATTCAGGATTTGGGGATTTAACGCTTTTTGGGAAGTATCAATTTTTACAGCGGGATGCTCACTTACAAACGACAAGGTTATCTGCATTAGGAAAGGTTAAAGTTCCTACAGGAGAAGACGATGAAAAAACAAGTGATGGTATAAGACTGCCAGCATCTGTACAGTTAGGTACTGGTTCTGATGATTACATTCTTGGGATTATATTTACACACATAAGAAAGCGTTTAGGAATAAATGCGGATTTAATGTACACTCTCAAAACAGAAGCAAATAGTTTTGAGTTTGGAGACACATTGAATTATGATATCGCCTTTGGATACAGATTACTGCCTAAAATATATGAAACATATCCTGCAAAACATTTAAATTTGTTTTTGGAGTTTAACGGCAATTTAAGCCAAAAGAATAAACAGAACAATAAGAGAATTGACGACTCCGGAAGGAATACGATTTTCATATCACCTGGTATTCAGTTTATACCTGCAAAAAATTTCTTAATCGAGGCATCCTTCCAAAAACCAATTTATGAGGACTTAAGAGGGAATCAACTTGATACAGATTACTCATTTAACGTAGGCTTCAGATGGTTGTTGTTTTAATCGAAGAAGGCAAAGCTACAATTAAACCAGTGTGATCATGTATAGAAAAATTAAAGCCAGGCAATTCGAGTGAATAAGAATTGGATTGGCTATATCCACTCTACATATTTTATGGAAACAGCTTTAGAATAGTAACGGCGATGCCTACGGTTCCTATAATGATACCGAAAATTTTGATAAGCAAGTCTTTGAGTTCCCTGCTTATTTCGGAGCGAAGATTGCTTATTTCAGTGTGAAGTTCGTTATAGATAAATTCCTTCAGGTTTTCCTGGCTATCAACATGTGACTTCTCAATAACGCCTGCCAGGGTCTCCGCCTGTTCGTGCCCGCCTGCCATTTGCCCGCCCGGATAGGCCGTTCGGACGGGTCGGGCAGGGCTGAAACCGACAGATTCAAGTTTCTTTAAATTATCAAGTTCTCTGGTTATCGGCATTCCCGCTCTCCTGCCGATATTAATACATCACGATGTCTGTTATGTCAAATAAAACATTCGGTGTTAAAACTTGAGAATTGGACAAAATCTTCAAAGGGTTAAAAAGAACCGATACTAATTCCTTGTTGATTGGATGTGTCTTATCTTTGATGGGCAGGTCATTCTGCTGAATTGTCTTAAATCACGCAAACGGTTTTCCTGTGAGAGAAGGTCTATATATTCTGTATAAATCATGCCAAATGTCACGGCATCTTCATACCTTTTCCTCTCTGAAGGATCCTCAATGTCATATTTGCGCTTGTAAAAGAGATGGTATCTTATATATTCTTTGTCAAATTTACTCAGCTTTATTGATTTATTCTGTAGTGCAATGAAATATTTTAATACCAGGTACTTTGTCACATTTGCCTGTAACTCCAGTTCAAGAAGGCTGAAAGGGCGATTCTGTTTATAATTCTGAGCTATAAACAAGAAGTGATCCAGTTCTTCAACAAAGCTCGCACATAAATCAATATTGCCGTCATGAAGGCCAAGTCTTGGGTCGTTATCTTCTAATTCTCTTATTAATTCGTCTGGATAATAAATGCTTACTTTAAGCGTATCTCCCGCATTCCTTATAAAGACCTTTGCCCCTGAATGACTTTTAACTACCGTCCTGATTTTTTCTTTCGCATAGAACTCTTTATAACCTTTATCGCCAATAATATATTGTTCGATATTGGTAATCCCTGTGTCCAGTGCATAAGTCTTTTCTATTTTTCTTTGTAATTCCTTAATCAAAGGATGTCTGATTTTCATTTAAATCTTTCTAACGGGGGTAAAGATATTCCCTGTTCATAAAACCTAAAACCTGTGCAATAACCTCAAAACCTTCTGATAGTTGTGATAACGTGCCTGTAAGTCTGCTTCTCTTTGCGTTGGTATGTTCCGATGCAAGGCCGTAATATGTCTTTCCGAAGCCTACGTAATAATTTTTGTCAACAGGCCTTCGTTTGCATTCATATCTGTACTTAATATATTCCGGGATCATCCCTGTCAGGAAGAGCGTATAGTTTCCTATATGGCAGTAAATATAAAACTTCTCAATGTTATCTGAGTGCAACGAATCTGCAATCATATCTACTATATATTGATATGATCTTCCTTCATCCTCTCTTGCGCTGTACAATCTTGAACTCTCTGTAAATTGCGCAAGCATGTTTGCGATGTAGTTTGAAACCTGCGTGTCTTCAAGCAGGTTCATAAGCCGGTTCTTATTCCATGGAATGACAGGCTCGGTATTGTTCAATGCTTCTATAGTCTTTTCAATAAATTTTGTGTCTTCTCTTTTTTCTTTAAATGCCCTTCTCAAAAGCAATGAAAACAGGAAATAGGGAGATATGGCCAGAATACGTTCTGTACAGTTCATCACTTTGCTGAATACTCTGTCACTGTCGATCATTTTAGCTATTACGTCCTCATCCCCTTTTATCAAACTTGCAATATTCTCGTAATCATTCCGTCTGGTCACATAACTTTCGATAAGGAAAAGGAGGTCTTTATCTGACAGGCTTTGCAAACTGTCTTTTTGAAGTTTCTGAATAGCATCTTCTTTTTCCATGATCGTCCTCATAGAAATTTGTGAAATTTAATTTAGGAAACCGGCTATTACCAAATGTTTCATTGTTTCGGATTATCTCTGCCTATACACAGACGAATCACAACGAAACGGTTGGAGGAGCGTATCTAAAATTATTATCGGTTTATTTAGATGTTTTTTCAACAAAATATCTTGGAGTGATGTTACAATTTTAAGATATTAATAGTGGGAAGGGAAGGCATGAAAGGATTAAAGAATTGGAGAAAGATATGTGTCTACAGTCTTGATCTTGCAAGTGCCAGCAGATAAACTTCTTTTGCGCCTGCATTTTTTAAAGTTCTCGCACATTCTGAGGCTGTTATCCCAGTTGTTAAAACATCGTCAACTAAGAGCACATTCTTTTTAAGGAACGTTTCAGGATTTTTTACCTTGAAAGCGCCATTAACGTTCTTCTGGCGTTGTAAACGTGAGAGCCGGGTTTGTGACGACGTATTTTTAACACGGCGCAGATTATTGATAGAAATTGGCAAAGATAATGTCCTGCATATCTTTTTAGCCATCAGTTCCGATTGGTTAAAACCCCTTTCCTGTTTTTTCTTCCAGTGAAGGGGCACCGGTACAACAACGTCTATTTTGGTAATTATGTCTTGCTGTAAGAGGCCTATTAATAAATCTCCTAGCGGTTTTATAAGACACACATGTTTATGATACTTAAACTGATGGATCAGGTTTTTAAGGGGACCCTTATTGTCTGAAACAAAAAAACTCTTTTCAAATCTGAGATTAGTGTTTTCACATTCAGGGCATCCTTTGTCTGAAGAAATTGTGCCCGGCCCTAACTCAAAACCACATTTGGCACAGCGTCCGGCCTCACTTTCTTTTATTTTTTCCAGGCAGTCCTCACATATATAACTGTTTTCCTCTTCATGAAGACTCCTGTCACAGGCAAAACAGTGACGCGGGTATAGAATGTCTAATAACCCAAGGAATATATTGCGTATTGCTGTTAATATGAATGCTTTATTTTCTTGATGCAAATCGGGCATGGTTTTATAATACTATACGTTTTGTTTTTTCAAACAAAATTTTATTACAAATATGCAAAATAGCAGAATGTTTTCAAGAAAAAGTCTTGTTGTAGTGATGACCTTTTGTCTGTTTCTTGGTTGTTCGCGTAAAAATGACGACCATTATAATAGACTGGGAGTTAACTACCTTAATAATGGCCAATATAACTATGCAATTGATGCTCTTAAAAAGGCTGTAAAACTTAACCCATCCAATGCAGAGGCTCATTTTAATCTGGGCCGTGCATATAAAAGAGGAGGTATGGACAAAAAGGCCAGGGCTGAATTTTCCATTTCTACCAGAATCAATCCTGAAATATTCAATGAATGTGTTAAAAAATACAGGGAAGAAATAGATTATGAACTTACTGATACGCAGAATTATAGTGAATTAGGGAACGCTTACGCTGAGAAAGGGATGATAGACGATGCTATTGATGCTTACAAAAAGGTTATAGGAATAGAGTCCGAGAATGCGTGTGCACATTACAGTCTCGGAACGTTGTATTCAAAGAAGGGGATGTACACTGATGCTGCAGATGAGTTCTGGATGGCAGTAGAGATTGACCCCGATATGTCAGAGGCTCATTATAATCTTGGTCTGGTTTATTACAGGCAGGGTATGTTTGAGAAGGCCATAGCAGAATACCAAGCTGCCCTGAAGCTGCTCCCTGAAGCACAGGGGAAAAGGAGGTCCGGTGTGCATTACAAACTCGGATTGGCCTATGAAGGCAATAAAATGTTCAGTGATGCGATAAGCGAATTGAATAAAGCGGTTGAGTTAATGCCCGAAGATTCTAGGATTTACAATCAACTTAGTGTGGTATACAAAAAAGCCGGTATGCTCGAACAGGCAGAGAAGGAATCAAGAATATACGAGAAACTGAAGAAAAAAAGTAGTAATCAACATGGAATAAAGTGAAGATAAAGTCATACGAGTTTGGCAGGATAGAGATTGATGGTAATGTGTACACAAGTGACGTTATTATTTACGACAATCATGTTGATTCCTCATGGTGGAGAAAAGAGGGACATTATCTTCAAACGGAAGATATTGAAGGTATACTGAATGCAAAGCCGGATGTGATTGTTCTGGGTACAGGTAAATTTGGTACTATGAAGGTAAGCAATGATGTAAAAAAGGAATTAGAATCACGAGGTATTGAGTTTATATATGCAAATACGGACGAAGCTTGTTGCAGGCACAACGAAATTTCCGGTAGCGGTAAAAAGGTAGTTACAGCGCTCCACTTGACCTGCTAAAATTTAAAACTATGAAACCTTGCCTTGTCATGCTTAATTAAAAACTGGCGACTCATATTCATGCTGTTTTTAGTTTTCTGAATCGGAATTTTTCAGCGTCGACAATAACAAAAGAATCCTTCAATTTCATAATTTGGTTCCTGAAACAAAAACAATCTCTTCTTGTGCCCAACTGTAACAAAGCTGTTGACATTGTAACAAATAATGGTACATTCCCAGAAAATGATTCAGAGTTTCAAGCACAAGGGTCTTGCTGAGTTGTTCGAGCAGGGTCGTAGCCGCCGAGTACGGCAGCAGTTACACCGCATCTTATCCTGTACTCATCCGATAACAACTGAGATGGCGCTTAGAATCGGTAAGTTTACCGGTAACGGGCCGGGGCTCTGGTTGCACATGCAGCAGGCGTATGATTTGTGGTATACTGAGCAGCAGATGAAAGAGAAGCTATCTGTGATAGAGCCGGTCAGGTTGTAAAGATTCAACAACTGGGCTAGATTTTCAGATGCTATTATAAGCAGTACGCGTGCAGTACCTTCCGGTTTTCTTCTACCTTGTTCCCAATTTTGTAGAGTAGAAACACTTACGCCAATCATCATGGCAAACTCAGACTGTGATTTTTGTAAACGTTGACGATTATTCCTAATGTCGGCAGGTTTAAACTTGAATGCCCTGCTGGCCTTCATTTCCCCTCGGCGAATTTTTCCTATTGATTTTAGTTTCTACCCTCATTATTATAAACATCAGAATTTCCATAATCTACAAAATCGACATATCTTACAAACAAAAAACCATCAGATGATGGATATGCTTTCATAAATTAAGTTTTTGTTTACAGGGAAGTAGATATTTGAAATATCTTGCCACACACATAGCCGTTCTTGAAGTGTAATATAACCATATACGTAACTTATAAGTAAGCAATATAATGATAAATATTTACTCTTTTCGTTAATAAATAGAGATATTATCAAGTATATTTGTAGAAACACGTATAAAACCAATTGGCAAAATACTGGCCAGACTTATAGTTTCACTAATTTGTAGAATAAATATAAAAATTAATATTCTATTCCTAAAATTGTAAAATTACTATAAATTTTGAGGAGAAAAAAATGGGAATTACTTTACCTTTAGAAAAAATGACAACAGAGGATAAAATTCGAACCATGGAAACAATATGGGATGATTTGTGCAAAAAGGCCGAAAGCATACCTTCTCCTTCATGGCATAAAGACATCTTGGAGGAAAGGGAGAAGGCGATAGAAAATGGTAAAGAAGAATTTATTGATTGGAGCGAAGCAAAAAAACAAATAGAAGATAAAATTTCATGAAAATAAAAGTATTACCCTCTGCGAGCCAAGATTTAGTTGATGGTTACTGGTTTTACGAAAAACAATCTCCTGGATTAGGCAGTTATTTTAAAGATACGCTTTTTTCAGATATTGATTCTTTGACATTTTTCGGCGGAACACATCCCGTACATTACGGGAAATACTATCGCTTGCTCTCAAAGCGATTTCCATTTGCTGTTTATTATACTATTCAACACGACATAGTGCGTGTACATGCGGTTCTCGATTGTCGTAGAAATCCTGCCTGGATACGGCACAAATTAAAACGAAAATAGAACAATTGGGTACAGTTGACCATGCTCCGTGTTTGCTTTCGGGAGTACGTCTTGGTTCCTATCCAATGGATTTATAGCTTTCATAGTTTTGTTGGTCATGGCAAAATCAGACTGTGATTTTTGTAA
>CAKKPF010000308.1 GCA_919901575.1 Candidatus Brocadiaceae bacterium | reverse complement strand
GAGGGTCTATCCGTTCGTGCACATGCAGGCTTACGGTTGGCACTTCAAAGCTGGTGTGCTCTGCCTTGCCGGTCCATTGCAGTTGCGGGTCAAGGTGCGGATCATACTCGTAGGTTTTCTTTTCTCCTGTATCAGGATCAGAATCAGGAGTCACTAAACCTACGTGAGGGTTATTGGCTCGTTCTTTATCGGAGTGTTCGTATTGTTCTATCTTTTTTTTAGAAGTTCTTTTAGCCATATCTTCTTCTATTTCTCCTTTGCCTGTCTGCGTGCGGACACGCACAGGCAGGCCATCTGACGAATTAGCACCAAAACAGTATTTACTGTGATTCTATTCTGCACATAACGTTTCATGCGCTTGTTCGCTTTTAATTTTATTGCACCATATCAGCTATTTCCTTGTCAGTCTTTATGAGATTATTAACTATGGTTGATACATCTTCTTGTTTCTTCTCGGCTATTTTTTCAACAAAAGAATAAGCTTCAGAATCCAGATAAACTGGTAAATTAAGCTTTACATCGGGCTTATAGAACTTGCCCCGTTCTCCTTTTGAAAAATCATACTCTTTTTTCATCGGTTTCCCTCCAAATATTGTTGTTTTTCCAGCTTTGTTGACTTTCGACTTGAGAAAATTCTAATATTTACATTTGTGGCGTCTACTTCATTGCTTATGCAGCCGAAAATTCAGGCAGTTTAAATTCTATCTTCTTGCCCATAATTTCTGAAGCTTCTATCACCTCGATGCCGATAAGCTTTCCACCTCTATCAAAATCTGCGTGTACACCGGGAGTGATAGTAATAGTTTGTGCCGCCTTCGTCTCCGGCTCTGCAAAACATATGTATAGAAGGTCTCTTTCAGGGTCATATTCAATCTTCATTCTTTCTCCTTTCTCAAAAACTTCTTGCCATATCTTGCTTTAGTAGTTAATAAAATAAGCTTCTCAGCTTTATACTTATAGTACACTGTAACCTCTTTTTCTTCAAAGAATTTCCCTTCCCACTCTACATTATAAGGGAATACAAATACCTTGCCAATAGTGCCTTCTCTTGCATCATCAGCACTCCAACCCTTATTTATAGTCTCCTCTATCTCTGATATAAGAATTCCACGCTGGATTATCCTACCCTTTATATGTGGATGAATATCAGATTCTCTAATTCGTATCTCTGGTTTCATAACCTGCCTCGATAGTCCCTCCGATTTCCACTTTCCTTTGTGAACCAAAAGCTCATGAGGGTTTCATTTACTCTTGTTGAACTTTTTGGTTGTTTCTTACTATTTTTCCAAATTCTTCCTCAACATAAACTAGCTTCAGGGTATCTTAACACATTAACATATATAGCTTCTGAATCAAGTCCAGAATGACATCTTTTGGGTTTTCGTATTTCAGCAACAGAAACTATCTAATAACATTTCCCTCCATATACCACGGAATATCAATTCCCATACGGTCTAAGACAGTAGGCGTTACGTCCATTATTTTTAAACCTTCTCTCCTTTCAAAATGATATCCGTTGTCACCACTCATCACAAATATCCCGTGTTGGGAGTGATTTGCATCATCAGCGCCTGTATCATTTTTGTCGGCCCAGATCGTTTTATGCCCTACACTGCCAACAGACCTCCAGGCTAAATCTCCGTAATAAACAATCAAATCCGGCGGTATGTTTCTGCATTCGGAATAGATTTCCTCCGGCTTAAACACCTTTGTATTTATCTTTTGCCCGGTCTGATCTCTCTGGTCTTCAAGCGCTGCTATTAATTCATTTCTGACAAACTCATAATTCTGTTTCGGAATTATTCCATTAGGTTCACGATCTTTCACGTTAAAGAACAAACGTCCGTAATAGCCCCCTTCACCCCACACCATAGTCTTACCCCAGTCAATCATATGTTTACTGATTTGAGTAACTTCATCAGGATAGTGTACCAGCTTAAGGTATCCGTTATTTATTAACCATTCGTTTATGCAGATTCCCCCTTCCATCATCATGGCGCCGTGGTCTGACACTACTAAGACAAGGGTGTCTTCGTCCAATAACGCAAGAGTATTGCCTATTTCATCATCAATATACCTGTAATAGTCAAATATAACATTCTCATATTTATTGCCCGGCAGGTACCTCGGATGCCTGTTATCAAAGAATCCCCAGAAGGCATGTTGTATCCTATCCGTTCCCATTTCCACCGTCATCAGGAAATCCCAATCTTCATTTTGTATAAAGTGCCTTGTAAGTTTAAATCTCTTTCCTGTCATTTCATAAATCGTATTTAAAACCTGCTCTTTGTCTTCACCTCTAAAATCTTTTACGTCCAGGATATAGCCGTCTGAAACCCTTTCCACCTCATGCCTTAACCCGTCAGGATATGTATACTGATAATTTTTATTTGGTGTAAGAAAGCAGCTTATCATCAATCCATTGTTAACAGGTTTGAGAGGGTATGTTAGTGGCACGCCTATAACGATAGGCCTTTTCCCATGCCTTGAAAGTATATCCCAGATAGTTTCCTCTTTAACCGTGCTCGAATCAGCAAAACTTAAACCTTCATAATCATAACGGCGCCTGTTCCTGAAGCCATATATTCCCAGTTTGCCGGGGTTAGCGCTTGTAACCATTGACGCCCATGCAGGGCAGGTGATCGCAGGTATAGTGCTTTCCAGTCTGCCGGAGATCCCGTTTGAAACAAGATGCTTTATATTAGGCAGGTAATCAAGCCACTTATCAAAAACCAGTTCCGGCGGAGTGGAGTCTAAACCAAATATTATTACTTTACGATTAGATGAAATCATAAATTAGTCTTGTAAGGGTGGGCACTGTTCACCCTATTAAAAATTAACTTATTTTGCTAAGACAAAAACGGATATAAATCAGCTCGCGGAATGAGTTGATTTACGAGCGATAACGTTTTCCAAATCATATTCAAGATTGCCTAATCCAATTTCGTGAGCATGTTCAAGTTGTACAGTATAATCAATCTTCGGCCAGATATGTTTAAAATAATCTTTTCCGGTGTGTTCGTTTATTAAGTCTATAGTCGCTTTTTCAACAGCTACCGGGTCTTTGGAAACCACTATGCCGATGTCAGAGATGTCAGGTTCAAAAGGTTTGTCCATGCAATCGCAATGTTTAGTTATGTGTGTAAGGAAGTTAAAGAATGCCGCTTTATGCTTCTTCTCTTCTAAAATGGCCAGACAATATTCTGCGACCTTTTTTTGTAAATTTGCAGTGTCTTCATCCCATGCAATCTTAACAGCATCGAATTGACAGACGGCAAGACATTCTCCACAGCCGATACATTTTTCAGGGTCAATCACTGCCGTATCATTTCCCATTGTAATTGCATCCGCAGGACACCAGATCTGACATATCTTGCATGTTTTACATTTTTTTCTGATAATTTGAGGTATCACGCCGGAATGCTGGGCTAATTTGCCTCCCCTTGCAGACAACCCCATACCGATATTCTTGAATGTTGCCCCCATGCCGGTAGCAAGATGCCCTGTAACATGGGCAATAGAGATGATGGCGTTTGAGGCCTTTGCCACACCTGAAATATAAGCGTTCTTACACAATTTCTGGTTAATATTAACAATGTAATCGTGCTCACCAAAGAGCCCATCTCCAATAATAACAGGAGCCCCTGTGTTTTCTATTGTAAAACCATGCTCATGAGCAAGCATTAAATGATCTATTGCATTGGAACGTTTTCCCACGTATAACGTATTCGTTTCAACCAGAAAAGGCTTGCCGCCGCTTAACTTTACCTTATCCACAGCAGCTTTTATTAGAGGGGGTTTAAGGTGGCCGATATTCCCCTTCTCCCCGAAACTGGTCTTTACCGCAACCATATCACCTCTTTTAATAATCTTCCTGAGTCCGGCAGCATCGTAAAGAAGCTGCACCTTTCCAGCTAATGACGCAAGTGATTCGCCGCTCCTGGTTTCAATAAAAAATACCTTACTCTTCTTAGACATTTTAAATTTTGTTAACTCTTTTCTTCATCGAATTGGAAGATAAACCTGAATTTTGAATTAATATAGGTCAGGTCATGCCTAAGGCAGCCTCGCCTAGGAGAGCATCTTGCCTGACCATTGACTATTCCACGACTCTTCATAGATATTTCCAATACTCATCTTTCCCACTTTGAAAAAGGGGGATTTTAGAATTGAAATCCCCGGACACAAATTTAAACAGACACAAAATTATAACACTGCATTATTTATTTGTTAAGCACCAATTCCAGGACAACTTTTGCAGTCACAACCTCACAGAAAATAGTAGATTGATTCAGGATATATAAAAGCTAAAGCTGGAATTGAAGAAGGACCTGGGGGCAGAATATAAACCTGGTATGATTAATTGAAAAAATAACTTGAAGAACACAACAATAATGATTATACGTACATAATATGGGGAAGTAAATCCGGTTTTAACGGTATCACTATACGAAGAATATTCAGATATTTTAAGAAGGCCTCCATTATCAGATGTTATAACGGAGAATAAAATAAAAGGTTTTCTTGATTTCTTTTGTAAAAGAGCAATTTTCCAGGAAGTGTTTTTTCTATGGAGACCATTTCTCAAAGACCCGAAGGATGATCTGGTCCTTGAAGCAGCCGTAGCATCACAATCGGGCATAATCGTAACACATAACATTCGTGATTTTGAAGGAATAGAAGAATTTGGTATAGAAGCAATATTACCTCGGGAATATTTAAAAAGAAGGGAGTATTAATTATGAGTGCTGTTACAGTAAGATTACCTGATTCATTACATCGAAAAATCCGGGAAATAGCAAAAAAGGATGGTGTGTCCATAAATCAGTTTATAAGTTCTGCTGCCGGTGAAAAACTATCAGCAATACTTACAGTTGACTATTTAAAGGCCAGGGCAAAGAAAGGGAAAAGGACGGATTTTGATAAAGTATTAAGTAAGGTTCCCTATAGAGAGCCATTAGAATGGGACAAAATTGAATAGAAAAGAATTAAACAAAAAGATGAACTAACGAACAAGAAGGAACCTGCCATTGGCTCAGGTTAGCCACGAAAACACCCGTCCCCGCCAGAATCAGACTGTGTCGCAATTATATTCTAAAATGTAATATTGACACATGTAATATGAATTTATTGGATAAATCAGTGTAGCCACATGCGCCATCTTGACACCCAACGATAGAGGTCAGCGGTGGCTTTTAGCCATCAGCTGGAGTGATTTGTTAGGCCACTGGTTTATTTACCAGAACTAGGGAGTTTGTATCTTTCATTGACCCATTGAGGTGTAGTTAGTTCAAATGTCGTCCAGCGAGCTTTCGAGAATTCTTCCTCGATGGCATGGCTTGCGGCTTCCACTTGCTTGTCGTTTTGCTTTTGAATCAAGTCAATGACAGACATTACAAATGTCGCAATAACTGTGGCTGTGACTGGATCAAATGCTTTTATCGTTACCTCAGGTTCTAACGATAGGAAAGCTGCAATGGATCTTCCTGCATCACTATCCTTGTAATCCTGGACCGAAATATTTACCTCTCGTTTCGTTTTGACATCGAAAACGATTCCTTTTGTCCAACCGTTTCCAGCTCCAGCTGCCGTATTAAAAAGGGTCTCAGCATTCTTGTAGGCCGGTGAATTTTTATCAGGATTCTTGTTCTTTATATCAACTGCCTGAATCTCAGCCCTCCCTTGGTCTTGGAGATACTGCTTTATTCCACTTGTGTCTTTAATGGACATGCAACCCGACAGAGTAACTAATATAACGAAAGCCACAATGGTCATACTGAAAGTATTCATTTTCATATGTTTTCCCTCCTAATCGTTTTTCTTGGCCTAACGCCTGAAATCAGCGGCACGGTTTTACCGTGTCCGCTGTATTGATTTGTTATACGGTTTCTTTAATTTCAATATCTTAGCCTGTGATGATTCTAATATAGAATCGCGCAGAAAAGAACTCGCCTCTAATATCTCTATGCCGATTAATTCACCGCTTTCATTCAATTCGGCTGTAATATTTGGGCTTAACTCAACACTATCTGATTCTTTTTCGTCAGAGATCGCTATATGCAAAATATCTTCCTCTTTAAAATATACCATTTTTGTTTTATCCATATATAAACCTCCCCGTTTTAAGTCGGAACTTAATTTGTTGTCGTGTAGTTGCATGAATTGTGATTGGTGTTATTTCGTTTCCATGTTTCTCATATGGAATTATAACCAGTATATCATCATGTTTGCCTACTAAAATTAATCGTTGGGTTGCTGTATCAAGGTATTTTTCTGCTGAATGCCTCAATATATTTTCAATCTTTGAAAATTCAAATCCCCTTAATTCTGCTCTATGCTTCATATAGCCAGTCCATATGATTACAGACTCTTCAGGGATCCCCACATCTCCTCCAATCTTCCATTTTTATTATTGCCGTATAACGATAAAGCTCACCTAACGCTATGGAGCGCCAGTGGAATAGCGGTCAGGTGCAGCGCCTTGTTAGGCTTTCTTCGCCTTTGCTCTGCGTTTTTTGGGCAACAGCGGAATTAAACAACGCAAAGCCCTGTTTACAGAGTCCGAGTCTGGGAAATACACTCGAATATCTGGTTCTATAACAACGGCTCCCTCTTTTGGCATCACATCCTTAACGACAGATGTACCATCCGCTTTATGAATAATAATTGTGTACCCAGCTTGCATGGCGCTGTAATGCTTGCCACGCACTCCACCCATAAAATCGTACTCTGCACGCATATCGTTACCCTCCATCTGTACCATATTACTCACCTCCTTCATAAAGTGTCCGCTCCGATGGAGTTGCCTTACGGCAACTGATAATACGTATGTTTGAGCCGCGTTCGGTATAAACCACTACCAACACACGACCCTTGTCAGAACTTCCAATGTCAATATACCGTTGCTCATCCACTGAGTGGTCAGGGTCAGGAATCGTCATTGAAAAGGGATCGATGAAAACCGTTGTAGCCTCCTCAAAACTGACTCTGTGCTTTTTGAGATTCGATTTCTCTTTCTCTTCATCCCACTCAAAGTTCAGTTTCATTATGGTTCCTCTAAATCATAACGTTTCATCTGAGCCTAACAACAAAGCTCACCTGCCGCTATGGAGCGCAGCGGAATAGCGGTCATGTGAAGCGCCTTGTTAGCTTTTTTCTTCATACTGGATAATCTTTAGAATCTTAAC
>CAKKPF010000307.1 GCA_919901575.1 Candidatus Brocadiaceae bacterium | reverse complement strand
AATTAGGATTACTGGTTAATTTTGGCGAAGACAGCCTAACCTACAAAAGAATTGTTTTATGAAATTTAGTGCTAATTAGTGAAATTTGTGTCTAAACTTTCGTGTCAAAAAAATTATTAAATTATCATAAACATGCAGGCAGAGTTTGATTTTGAGGAAATAAAAGAGATTGTTCATCTAGCTATAAAGGAAGATATTGGCGATGGAGATATTACCTCAAAGATATTCATTCCTGAAGGTTCCGAATCAGAGGGGACGATTATAGTTAAAGAAACCGGTATTGTTGCCGGTTTGCCGGTTGCCGGATATGTCCTGTCACAACTAGACAAGGATTTGATTTTCACTTCAAATATTGAAGACGGCTCAAGGGTCGAAAGAGGCACAGAAATAGCCCGTGTTAAGGGTTTAACCATATCATTGTTGTCGGCAGAAAGAGTGGTGCTGAATTTCATACAGAGACTTTCCGGTATTGCTACAGCTACTAACAGGTTTGCGGAGAAGGTCAAGGGGTATAAGGCACAGATTATGGATACGCGGAAGACCGTACCGGGTTGGCGTTACCTCGAAAAATATGCAGTGAGGGTTGGAGGAGGAGTAAATCATCGCATGGGATTATACGACCATATCCTGATAAAGGATAATCATCTAAAGATTATGGAATACGAGAAAGAAAATGGCGCAATAGTACGTCTTGTAAAAAAGGCAAGAAAGCAAATAGAAAATGGAACGCTCATAGAAGTCGAGGTGGAAGATTTAAGTCAGGTCAAGGATACGGCGGATGCCGGTGTTGACATAATTTTGTTTGACAATATGGAGCCATCAAAAATAAGGGAAGCCGTAAACATGGTGAAGGAATACGAAAGGAATCAAGGTGCAAGAACAGGCAAAGCCATCCTGACAGAAGCCTCAGGAAATATTACCCTTCAAAATGTTGAGGAATATGCAAAGGCCGGAGTGGACAGAATATCGGTTGGCGCCATAACCCATTCGGCCAGAGCGCTGGACATATCTTTTGAGATAAGTTAAAGATAGAAAATATTACCGTTTCAGGAATTTATTTAATTTTCTTAAAGACATCCCTGTTTTAAAGGACGTCTGCAATGCGTCAGGATGCTTAATAATGTCTCCTTTCTTTTCCATGCCTGTAAATAATAGCTCGCCTTTGTATTTTATGTCAAGTACGTGAAATATAGCCTTTATTACAATAATCGCTCCTTCAAAAATATTTTTACCGTCTATAGAGCCCGCAGTGGAAATGAAATACCCTGAACGGTTTCCTTTGTCAGGACTTATCAATGTCTCCTTAAGGATATATTTTCTGGACCACAAGGCCTGACAACGGTCAATAAGTGACTTCAATTGGGCGCTAACTCCTCCAAAATAAATCGGAGAGGCAAGAACTATATAATCTGCCTCCAATAGCCTGTTATACATCAATTGCATATCGTCATCGATTATACACTGACCATTCTTTTGGCAAGAATCGCAAGATGTGCATGGCGATATTTTAAATTTATTGAGAATAAATAATTCAGTCTCATGGCCGCTGGCCCTGGCGCCTCGTAAAAACTCTTTTAAGAGCAGTTCGGTGTTTCCGTCCCTCCTGGGACTACCGGATATTCCCAGTACCTTGCCAATTCTTGTCATTTCAATACAAATTATAATATATACAAATTATAATATATTGTGCTAAAATATTGTAATAAAATAAATGTAAGATATTCCTTCTCGATATAAATATGAGGTAAAGATAGACGACTTAACAAATCTCAAATGTAAGTTTTTAGGGTGAAGACTCTAAAAGTAACAGAATAATTGGCTTAAAACCAAAAAATCCGGAAGGAATAAATGGTATCGATATTATATTCTTTTTACCAGAATCAGAAAGGAGTTGCGTATGAAATAATTAAATCAATAACTTAACTAGGCCTATGTAATAAAAAGTCTTTAGGTCCACTATTTGGAAAGGAGACATATTGAATGAAGAAAATTAATCAAGTATGTATAGCTGCGCTTTGTGCGTTTGTTGTAACCACTGGAGTTATAACCTACGGTTGGAAATGTAGTAAGGTGTTTGGAGGAGATGCAGGGACTCTTCATATAAGTAAATCTACACCTACCCGCTCTCTGATGCAATTAATCAGTTCCCATACATCTAAGATACTGGATGCAATAATGGCTGGTGATTTCAATGCAGTTACTCGAGAGTCCAATGCGGTTGCGGAAAACAGTGAAATCATTATGGAGATGTTCTTTTCATCGGATGGAAAGGCTGGAGAGTGGTTTAAACCGGCTGGTGACAAACCAAAAGCCGCCGAGGAAATGAAAACTGAATTTGAAAAATACTTGAAAGTCGTTATTGACGCCTCAAGAAACATAGCTGAAACTGCCGAAAAGAAGAACATTGTGGAAACCTATAAAAGTTTTGATGAAATGTTGCGAAAGGCATGCTTTGCCTGCCATGCGGTTTCCCGGGAAAAATGGCCAGACTGGCCGGACTGGATGAGACAAGCTGGTGGTTAATTTATGTTTGTTAACGCATGTGCCTTTTTTGGCGCATGCGTTAACTATTTGATGAATTCTTATCAGAATGCCTATCGAGATGTTAAATATTGTAGAAAATTTTTCTAGTCATTCAGCCGGCTTTTCCGTAGAAACCCTCGTCCTTAAACCCTCAGGTCCTGTATACATGGAGATAATCAAATATGCAAAAAAACAAAAGGTGTGTCTCATCGTGATGTCAACACATGGACGGACCGGGATAAAGCACTTATTTTGGGGAAGTGTAGCAGAAAGGATAAAACGTCAATCCCCGTGTCCAGTTATGGTTGTTCCGGCAAAATTATAACAGGAGAAATTCTATAACTAATACGCGCACCTGGCCATGTTTTCTCAAATTTCATTTCTTCTTTCACACTTTACATTCATATTAAACGGAAATTATTCAAAATAATTAGTTAAGCCGATTTAAGAATTGTAAAATAATAACACACTTCAATTAAATTTCCGTTCCCTTTTTAATATTGAAACATTCATCTCAAAGAATTAGAATCCCCACTTCTAATATGAATAATAGAAAAATAATTGTCTTTACAGATTTAGATGGTACGTTGTTAGACCATGGCACTTACTCTTTTTGTGAAGCAGAAGACGCCTTAGAGTTATTGAGAGTAAAGGGAGTTCCGCTTATTTTATGTTCCTGTAAATCCAGGGATGAAATAAAGGTCTATCGTAAGAAATTGTCAAATAATGAACCCTTTATATCAGAAAATGGAGGAGCTATATTTATTCCTGAAGGATATGGTAATTTGAAATGCGAATTTGATAAAATTGATGATGGTTATTTAGTGATAGAGATTGGTTCTGAATATAAAACTCTTGTAGATGTCTTTGAAAAGATAAAGAGAAGAACAGGTATAAATATTAAGAGCATTACCGAATTTACTATAGACGAAATTGTTGAGTTGACTGGGTTGAGCAGAGAAGAAGCTTTTCTTGCTCAAAAAAGAGAATATACATTACCTTTTATTATTTATGGCGGAGAAGAAGATATTAAGAGTATTAAAGATGAGATACTGTCATCAGGTCTCAATTATACTGAAGGTGCAAGGTTTGTACACCTTATGGGTGGAAATGATAAGGGAAAGGCGGTTAAGATTCTGACGGATATCTTCAAAAAGAATTATCCTGAAACAAAAATTATTACCGTAGGTCTGGGCGATAGTTTAAATGATCTTCCGATGCTGGAAGTAGTAGATAAGGCATTTCTCGTGAAGAAAGAAGCGGGAAACTATGAAGAACACATAAAGGTTGAGGATCTTGTTTATGCCGATGGGATCGGGTCGGTTGGGTGGAATAAGGCAGTTTTGGGTTTGTTTAATAATAACTAACACAACCATGAAAGGTTATAATTTATTTGTCATGACTCGGAAATAAAGGGAGGTTTGTATCATGGGTGATTTTCATCAATCAGGAGAAATTACAACACTGCACAGATTTGGCAGCAGGGATATTGCCAAGCTGGAATCTGAAATAAAGAAGCTTTCACGCCTGAGACCTATTGCTCTTGTATTGCCGACAATTTTTTCTGAGCTGGAAGGTAATGCGTTGCCAAAAATTTTGGATGAGTTAAAGGAAATTAAATACCTGAAACAAATAATAGTGACTCTGGGCAGGTTTAATAAAGAACAATTTAAACATGCAAAGAAATTCTTTTCTGTCCTGCCACAAGAGGTAAGGCTGATATGGAATGACGGTACCAGGATGAAGAAACTTTACAAACTGCTTGACGATAAGAATGTTTCAGCAGGCGCTGACGGCAAGGGCAGATCTGCCTGGATGGCTTACGGTTATGTCCTGGCAAGCGAGGAATCAAAGGTAATCGTTTTGCATGACTGCGATGTCATGACATACAGCAGAGAATTTCTTGCCCGGTTATGTTATCCGGTTGTTAACCACAATCTGGATTTTGAATTCTGCAAGGGATATTACAGCCGTATTACTGATCGAATGCACGGTAGAGTAACCAGATTGTTTGTAACTCCACTGTTAAGGGCTTTGGGCAGAATAATAGGGGACTTAGATTTTCTTAAATATATGGATAGCTTTAGATATATTCTGGCAGGTGAATTTTCCATGTTAGCTGACCTAGCCAGGGTAAATAGGATTCCTGGTGATTGGGGTTTGGAAGTGGGTGTTCTGGCGGAGGTCTACAGGAATTGTTCTAAAAAAAGAATTTGTCAGGTAGACTTGTGTGAAACATACGAGCATAAACACCAACCACTATCTGAAGAAGACATTACAACTGGATTAATGAAGATGGGCATAGACATTACCAAGACCCTTTTTACGACACTGGCAAGTACGGGGATAATATTTAATGACGGCTTCTTCAGGACCTTAAGAATCACATATTTAAGAACATCTCAGGCTTTTATTGAAAAATATGAAAGTGATTCGGCAATAAATGGACTGTACTTTGATAGACATCTGGAGATAAAGGCAGTAGAGGCGTTTACTAACGGGCTTAAGATAGCCGGAGATCAATTCCTTGAAAATCCAAGCGGAACACCACTTATACCGAATTGGAGCAGGGTGACTTCAGCAATACCTGATTTTTTTGACAAGCTTATTGAGGCAGTTGAGAGTGATAATAAATAAACAATGAAACCTTTCTTTGACAAGATTTTTTTGGAAAAGTGTTGCGTATGGATTGTATCAAAATAAAAAACAACATATATTGGGTTGGAGCATTAGACCCTGAAATGAAAATATTTGACATAGTTTTCAAGGCTGATCATGGAACTACCTATAATTCTTACCTTATTAAGGATGAGAAAACTGCATTAATAGATACGGTTAAAAAGCCTTTTACATCTGAATTCCTTTCAAGGCTTAAATCACAGATTGATCTCAAGGATATTGATTATATCATTTTAAATCATACAGAGCCCGACCATTCAGGCGCACTACCAGAGTTGATAAAATATGCAAACAATGCAAAGATTATGGTTTCAAAGGCTGGTGGACATTTACTGAAAAACATAATTAATGTGCCGGTTGATCTGACAATCATCGAAGATAGTGCCGGGGTTGATCTTGGTAGTTGCGAGCTTAGATTTATATCTGCGCCATATTTACATTGGCCGGATACTATTTGGACCTATTTAGAAAAAGAGAAGATTCTTTTTACGTGCGATGCATTTGGTTCACATTTTTGTGATGAAAGGATGTTTGATGATCTGGTCGGGGATTTTGATCATCCTTTTCACTATTACTATGACAGAATAATGCGTCCGTTTAAGCCATATATCCTTAAAGCCATTGAAAAGATTGGAGAATTGGACATAGATATTATTGCAACAGGACATGGGCCGATTATACGTAAGAATCCCCGGAAATATATTGAAAGCTACCGTAGCTGGAGCCAGGCCCAAACAGATACAATAAAGAATGTTCTGATTCTGTATGTTAGTATATATGGAAGTACGAAAAAGATGGCGGAAGCCATCTCCAAAGGAGTGTCAGAAGCTGGTGTGAATACTAGAATATTAGATATGAACGATTCAGATCATCAATTTATCAGAGATGCCATTGAAAAAGCAGACGGCATAATTGTCGGAGCGCCGACAGTTGCCGGTGATGCTCCCAGGCCTGTTTGGGACGTCCTGTCCCTTCTTTCCACAGTTAAATCCGGGATTAAGCTGGGATATGTCTTTGGTTCTTATGGTTGGAGTGGTGAAGCAATAAAAATGATTGAAGACAGATTAAGCGGGCTGCATATAAAACTTCATAAACCTTCCTTAAAAATAAAATTAATTCCAGATGACAATATTTTGAAAGAGTGTCAGGAATTTGGAAAAAAATTTGTAATCGCCCTTGGGCAAAAATAAATATATAGATAGTATAAATTCCCATTTTTAAGTTTCCGGGAGTTAAGGTCACTTTAATAGATATTACCTCCCCTCTTTCGAGGGGAGTCCAGAAATTATTTTCGGTTTAATTAGAAAGGATATCTAAATGAAATTCAGCACGGCATTAAGGCAATATTCGAGAAGAAGGATTGAGAAAATAAAGAATGCTGACATTGTCGTAGGCATACCATGTTATAACAACGATTCCACGGTTTCACACGTGGTTAAAACCGTAGGTAAAGGGTTATCTACCTACTTTCCTGATTCAAAGTCCCTTATTATGGTTGGCGATGGAGGATCGACAGATGATTCACGAGAAGAGACCCTTGCTGTACATGTCGAGCCATGGATTGAAAAACTAATCACAATCTACAGAGGAATCCCCGGTAAGGGTACTGCATTGCGGGCAATATTTGAGGCGTCAGAATACCTTGGGGCAAGGGTTTGTGTTGTTTGCGATTCTGATATAAGGTCTATTACGCCTGAATGGATTAAAAACCTTATTACGCCTGTTTACGAAGAGGAGTATCAGTTTGTAGTTCCATATTATGAACGATACAAGTATGATGGCACTATTACCAATAATATTGTATATAACCTCACACGTACACTCTATGGTCTTAGGGTCAGACAGCCAATAGGCGGTGATTTTGCCTTCTCAGCGAAACTCATAAAATTCTACAATGATCAGGATGTCTGGGAGACCGATGTGGCTAAGTTCGGAATAGATATCTGGCTCACCACTACTGCAATCATTCAGGGATTTAGAATTTGTCAGACTCGATTAGGGACCAAGATTCACGATGTTAAGGACCCAAGTGAGTCATTGGGGCCAATGTTTCAGCAGGTTGTCACCACACTCTTTGTTCTCATGGAGCAAAATTATGATTACTGGAAGGACATAAAGGGAAGCGCTCCCGTGCCAATCCTGGGAGAAGTAACCGGTACGAAACCTGAAGCCTTTGATATTAACCTGGATAACCTTGTAGAGTATTTCAAGACTGGGCTCAATCACTTCGGCGCGCTTTGGGAAAATATAATAGAAAAAGACAACTTTAAAGAGTTAAAGAAAATAGGCTCTTTAAATACTGATAATTTTACGTTTCCAACAGAATTATGGTGCAGGATACTTTATGATATAGCCGTAACTTTTCGTAATTGGAAAAGGAACAGGGTAAAATTGGTTAATATGATGACGCCACTGTACTTTGCAAGAATAGCCGGGTTCGTTAATAGGACAAAAGACATGACAAATGAAGAAGCTGAACAGGTTGTTGAAAAACAGGCAGAGATGTTTGAAGATAGTAAGGACTATTTGTTACAAAGATGGTCTGAAAAGGGGGAAG
>CAKKPF010000306.1:710-4658 GCA_919901575.1 Candidatus Brocadiaceae bacterium | reverse complement strand
CAGGAGTGGTGGATGCCTGTTTAAAGGTCATTAAAGAGAAAGGGTTTGAGTTTGAGGATTTATGACCCGCCTGCCCGCCCGGCTCCGCCGTTCGCCAGCCCGACACTCATTCTAGCGGGGACGGGTACCTATTCGGGCAGGTTGACAATTAATATTGAAGATTGTTAATTGTCATTTTAACAGTTCGAAGTAGAAAGTTTGAAGTTCTGAGTAATGAAGTCTTTGAAAACCAGGAAAAATGATAATAGCTGAAAATTCCTAACACCGAACTCATAACTCCGAACGAAACTACAAGATTGCCAGGAATCAAGATATATTATAAAAACATTAGTCAAAAATCTGTGTTATTCATTGACTTTTGTAATATTTATTGATAGCATGAAGCACCTTTTGAAACACATCACCCTTTCTGAATGATTACGATTCTTTTCAGTAATCTTACCGTTGCCGTTTGTCTAATATCAATTTTCTCAGATAACCATTTCTTTCGTGAATTCAGTTTCTTTGATGAGTATAATAATCTTTAATGCTTATCAAAATAATATTTATTAAAAATTTTAAATGAAAGCCGTAACTATCTTATTACCTGCCCGAATAGGTACAGGCGGGGACGATAAAATAGTATTTTCATGGGGAGGTAATAATGATCAAATGTAAATGGCACTGTTTGAAGTTCCTTTTCTTAATGATACCGGTCTTATATGGCTGTAGCAGTACACATATATCAACGCTGCCACCGGTTTACAAACCTGAAAAACCAAAACCCGAAATAGTTATTCCGGACTCTGTCATGAGTGAATTGAATAAATTCAAGATCAGGCCATGGAAGTATATTGTCATACATCACAGCGCTTCTGATTCAGGCAATGCCGCCTCAATTGGCAAATATCACAAAAATGAGAGGGGATGGGTAAACGGCCTGGGTTATCATTTCTTAGTAGGAAACGGAAACGGTTCAAGGGACGGCCAGATAGAGGTCGGAAACAGATGGGATGATCAGATAGATGGCGCACACGCCGGCAATGATGAATATAACAAACAGGGCGTAGGTATCTGCTTAATTGGCAATTTCGAGAATGGTTATCCTACAGACTCACAGGTTTCCTCTCTATTGTATTTAATAAATTATCTTCAGGAACGCTTTAACATCCGGAAAGATAACGTCATAATGCATAGAACCTTTCGGGAAACGGTATGTCCCGGCAGGCATTTTCCTTATAACAATGTGATGGCTCGTTTGAAATAGGACATGAACTTGATCACATAAAATAGAAAAGTACAATGATACCCATCAGAGACAAGAATCCATCCGGTACATTTCCTTATATTACTATAGGAATTATAGTCATAAACGTTCTCATCTTTCTGTATGAACTGTCCATGGATTCTGGATTAGGTGAATTTATAATGAAGTACGCAGTGGTGCCTCTAAAGATTAAACACTATTCCCAGGATCCTGACCTGACATTTGCAAGCATATCCTTTCCGTTCATATCATCAATGTTTTTACACGGAGGGTTTATTCACCTTATCGGGAACATGTGGTATCTCTGGATATTCGGGGATAATATCGAAGACAAACTGGGACACTTTAAATTCTTTGGTTTTTACATTCTCTGCGGTATTATTGCATCATCCGTTCACGTCCTTTTCAACAGCCAATCAGACATTCCATGTATCGGTGCAAGCGGAGCAGTTGCGGGTGTGCTGGGGGCATATATGGTAACATTTCCTTACGCAAGGATTGTCACCGTAATTCCTCTATTTATTTTCCTGCAGGTCATAGAACTTCCAGCCATGGTCGTCCTCGGTTTTTGGTTTGTTATTCAGTTCTTTAACGGAGCAACATCTATCACTGCGTCAACATCAGGTGCAGGCATAGCATGGTGGGCACACATAGGCGGCTTTGCTGCAGGCATAATAATATTCTACATCATACGCATATTTTTTGTAAGAACACCAAGAATGCGGAGATAGGTATTTCCAATATCACTTCCTTCATTGTATATCTATTCCGGTACTTTCTCATCCCGCTCAGCGGGACTCATCATAATGTGATATGTCTCCAAAACTCATTCCTTCTCTCCAAAGAAACAGAAATCCTGCTATTGTGACTGGTATAACGGTTAATGCCCATAGTGTTATTGCATAACTCTGGGCTGAAGATAATCCAACACCGAAAATATCTAAAGATTTTTGAATAGCAATGTGGAAAACACCTATAAATCCTGGCGCCTGAGGCAGCGCTACCGCCAGGGCTAAACAGACAATAACTAAACAAGCTCCCGCAAACGATAACTCTATATTAAAAGAATAACACAATACATATACGGATGCGGCATTAAGAAGCCATATAATGAGGGAGAGTATTCCTATCCATATAAGATGTTTTGTGTTATCAAGGATTTGGAGGCCTGCGATGAATGAATGAAGCAGATTAACCATTTTATCCCTTAGATGATGCGGGAGAACAAAGAGCAGTTTTTCAAAAACTGAACCCGCCTTTTGAGGGTATAATGTCAACATGAAAAGGGACGTTATCGCAAATATACCGAAGAATGCCATTATAATTGACCACTTCCTCAATTGTTTTATTATATCCGGCGCATCTGTCTGTCTTTCATCATTAATGTCAGATGGGTATCTTTCCTGTTTACCCTTAATGTCTTGCGTCTTAAAATCTTCTGTTGAAACCTCAACATGATTAATCATACCCACACGCCTGTTGTCTGGAGACGTTTCTGTGGGCAGAAAAAGGAAAAGCAGAGAGGCAAATACTATAATAGTGAGCACATCGAAGATTCTCTCCATCACAACCGTGGCAAATGATGTTGTCATCTTGATTTTCTCTTTTTTTGCGACTATAACCGGTCTTATAATTTCACCGACCCTTGCCGGAAGCACATTGTTTGCCATAGAGCCAATCATAGTTGCAGAAAACAAGTTTAATACAGTGACGTTTTTAACAGGCGCTATTAATGTTGACCATCTAACCGCCCTTACATAGTAATTGATAAATATGATTATAATCGTAGGCATAATATAGATATATTTTGCCTCTCGAAACGCTACGTTTAATTGAGACCATTCGATTTTTCTCGCAAAAAGCCACGTGCAAACAATACTTATCAGTATTCCGGCTATAAACAATATCATCTTTTTGTCTAATTTCAACAGGTTTGATCCTCTCCTGGTAGATTCTCAATAAGTTGAGATAAATTTCTTTATGAACGATGAATACTGGATTCCTTGCAAAGCCTCGCTGAGCGTGGCAAAGCTGACTAAGCTAAGCTCAGCTTTGGCTTCGCTCTGCGAAAGCAAGGTTACCTCCCTTTCGGGAGGAATCCAGTTTGCCCATGCCGCCCTATGCGGCACCAAAATTGGGACAACGACTATTTTTTTGGCAAGACGGTTGGAAAATAGTCGTTGTCCCAATATAAATTATATTTGGATTAATTATACATTGTCCCTGTGTAAATAATAACATTTTTTTAAGAAAAAGTTTTTTATAGCTTGGATTGAGCCAGGTATTTCATGCCGATTTGAACTACCCTCAATTGCCGGTCCAGGCTTGACCACCCGATAGAAGTAAAAGGAATTTGACGCAGAGGCGCAGTGGCCGCAGAGAAAAGAATAAAAGCATTAAAATTTATTTAGCTAAGACAGGTTGTGTAATCTTCTTTCTATTGCCGGTTCAATCCTGCCAGCCCAGCACCGCCGTTCGGGCGTATACCTACTCGGGCAGGCAAAGCTGAGCTTAGCTCTGCAGATTAAACCAACTGGAATAGAGTGGCACAGGCATCCTTGCCTGTGATTGACAAGCTTGAAGCCTGTCCCACTATGAGTAAAGCAAGACCAAAAGTGTTATTCTCGTTCCCACGCTGGAGCGTGGGAACTAGGAAAAACAAAAAAAAAGAAAATGCAGGTGGGAAAGGGGGGGGGGGGGGG
>CAKKPF010000306.1:0-700 GCA_919901575.1 Candidatus Brocadiaceae bacterium | reverse complement strand
CCCCCGCCAACCCCCCCCCCCCCCCCTCATTGAATCTTTTACCCTGGAAGAGCATCTATTTCATCTCTTTTGTTTCTATTTCACCGTAACAAAATAACCAAATAACTCAAATTACCTATGTTGCCGCCTTCTTCTTACACCATACACAGCCATCCCCGCCAAGCCGATTCCGAGTAGAGCGACAGTCGTGGGTTCAGGGACAGATGTGGCGGTGGCAACATCACCGGAACGAACTGCCAGCGCAGACCAACTGTTGCTCCAGGCGCCTATGTCCTGGCGGCCGGAGCTGATTGGGCCGAAATCGAAGTGCCAAGAGACGTTGGCACCAGCCGAAGACAAAGTACCAGACCAGTAATCAACAGGCATTAAATGCTGAAAATCTCCTTTGTTACTCAACCCCCATCCCGGTTGTTGGATTCCATTAGTACCGTATCTCCCAAGATTCCCCAACTCTGTGTAAAAGAGATGGCCCATCTCACTACTCGTGTTGTTATAGCCGTACGAAGTGGTTCCATCATAGCTCCACACATATGGGCCATTCACCGTCATCGGCAATCTCCAGTCGTCATAGGTAGTGGAACCAAAGACGACCGACAAGCCTGATGCCCAGGCTACCTGATTCTGCCATGAGGTTGCGGCATTGGAAAAATCATACCACGTGATGTTAAGATCAGGGTCATAGATCAAACGATTGCCCAGA
>CAKKPF010000305.1 GCA_919901575.1 Candidatus Brocadiaceae bacterium | reverse complement strand
TCCTTTCCGGGAGGCATAACGGGATAAATCAAAGAGGTCTCTTCGCAAAAGAGGTTCGCCGCCTGTTAAAATTAGTATTATATTTGGATTAAGTTCGGCAATTTCGTCTATTACCTTAAGTGCGTTATTTGTATCTAATTCGTCCTTAGTGTCTTGCGTTGTAAATTGTGGCTGGCCGGATTTGATGATACTGTGGTTAGTCGGGTTAAATTGTTGAAAGCTGTTTGTTGGCAGATAGCAATGAGTACACAATAAATTACATGCCTTTGTGAGATTCCAGGAAATTACGTGAGGTATGGATTTCATAGTATGCGCTTAGTAATATTTTTTAATATTTCCTGGCATGAAATTTTACAATTTGTAACCTGGGAATTCAGGTATTTTCTAATCCTGATTCGTTCAGGTTAGGTGTAAAACATGATAAATCAAGGTAGATTTGATTGCAAGTGAATATTGTTGTAGTAAGTGGTATACAAAATTGCCATAAGTTGCCTTTTGACATTGTGTCCTCAAAAATTTTCAGTGGTAATATTGCAATTGACATTTTGTCAACTGTGAATTGTATCGAAGATTAAATTGCAAATAATTAATTAATAAATAATATTTATATCTATTTGTGTTTAATAAGACTTACAGAAAATAAGATGATGATTTTCATACATTTATGATTTTGGCATTATAGTTGCGAAAATACAATATTCCAGTTTGAATGTTAGTGATTTATTTAAGTGTATCGTTTTACCAAATTGTATTTTATGCCTCTGATTACGTAATTGAGATACAATGTTATATCTAATATTAAGAATTAAAGGTTGATTTTATTTGTATAATCCAAACACGGTATTCTTTTTATAATCACCTAATATTAATACTATTATTCCGTTAAGTTGAGGGCTGTTTGTTATGAAAAAAGAGGAAGAAAAGTCATATGTGAGTTGGTACGTACTGCTAAGTTTTATACTTGCCGTTACAAACGTGTGGGCATTATGGAATGAAATTGCAGGGAAAAGGCCGTGGAAGGATTATCAGGCTCGTTTTTATGAGCTGGAATATGAGAATGCGAAGGAGAAATATGATGAAGCGGTATTGGCATTTGGGCAACAAGATGAACAGGATATATACAAAGCGATCGAAAAAAAGCTAAATGAGGCAAAGAAGGAGTTTGGAAAGCCGGCAATTCGACTGGACTATAAGAGAACTTTAGCGGAATTGCACGCTCTGGATAAAGATGAATTAGCGCCATTAAGATTTGAATCAATAGTCATACGTAATAAAATGTTGGAAGAAGAATACCTGTATGGTAAGTACAAGAGAGATGAATCGAAGAGAAATATATTAGAGATGGATGACAAGAGTAAGGGTTTAGCTGAGATGATAAAGAATATTGAGGAGAAGAGGAATGGATTACAAAGGAAACTGGACGGGCTTAAGAGTAATATAACGAGGTACAAAGATGAATTAGAGTTACATTCGAGTAACATGTTTAAATTCAAAGAAACCATGAAAAAATTAGAAGTGAGACGCCCGCAGTTGCAGGTATACCAGGTACATCTTGAGGATTTGAATGAGGTAGATAGATGTATGTCTTGCCATGTTGGTATAAACAAGAGTGAAAGTGTTTCCGTGGAACAGCCTTATGCAAGGCATCCGAGGAATGACGTGTATCTTGGTAATCATCCGCCGGAGAAATTTGGTTGTGTGTTGTGTCATGATGGGCAGGCGAGGGCAACAACAAGCCCGAAAAAGGCACACGGAGAGGTGGAATATTGGTTGAAACCTATGCATAAGGGTAAGATGGCACAGTCTTCATGTATAAAATGTCATGATAAAGGTGAAGAGTTGGTGGGGGGTGAAGATATTTGGAAGGGGATAAAGTTGTTTGAAGAGTTGGGTTGTTTTGGTTGTCATCCGACTGGGGGATTTGATGAAGATGCAAACAGTATGATAGGGCCTGATTTAATCGAGATAAGCAGTAAGGTTAATCCGGGATGGTTGGTTTCGTGGCTGCAGGGGCCTAAAGGTTTCAGGGCAAGTACAAGGATGCCTGATTTTAAGTTGAACGAGGATGATGCAATGGCTATAACGTCATATCTTTGGCAGAATTCAGAAGGGTTTGAACCTGGTGAACCGGAAGAATTTGACAAAGAAACTATAGAAGAAGGCTCTTTTATATTCGAGAGTGTAGGGTGTCTGGCGTGCCATAGTGATGTGGAGGAAGATGGAAAAATTCATGGGCCAAATCTTGCAAGGATTGGCGAAAAGATTAATTATGAATACCTGGTCAGTTGGCTGTTAGAACCTAAAAAACACCAACCCAGGACAAGGATGCCTGATTTAAGGCTTGACGAGGAAGATGCAAAGCATGTAGCCGCATTTCTGATGAGTTTAAAAGGTGGATATCTTGAAGTCTTATCAAGTGAAGAATGGTTAACCGATGAGAAAACCGCCAGCAGGGGAAAGGATTTGATAAACAGGTATGGATGTTTTGGTTGCCATAAGATACGGGGAATGGAAGGCAAAACCAAGATAGGTGTGGAGCTGTCAGAGATAGGTTCCAAGCATATACATTTGTTTGATTTTGGTTTAT
>CAKKPF010000304.1 GCA_919901575.1 Candidatus Brocadiaceae bacterium | reverse complement strand
TTGTCAAAACATTAATCAAATTTTATGTAATTCTTTACTATTCCAGTAACGGTTTCTTACTTATTACGCTAATAAAAGAAAGCCTATATTATCATTTAGCGATGGATACTATGTCTGTGTAACAAGATATTTCAGCAAACTACAGGAATCTAACGGCTTATAATAGAAATGTAAAATATTAAAAGCAAGTGGAAAAATGATTTATGGCCCAGAAATTCTTGGCACCCTTTCAATCTGTTTTAGTAATCAATCAGCCTGAAGAAATTTGAGCAGAATTGTTTTGCCTGTGCCTTGTAATTCTCAGATTTTGCCTTCGTTTCAGAAATAATTCGGTCAGGGTCTACTATACCCTTTAAAGAATTGACCTCGTTTTTATAGGCATCCATCCACTGATAAATCATTTCATCAGTCACTTCAACATGAAACTGCAGACCATAAATATTGTTGCCAATTCTAAACGCCTGATTTGGACAAAGTTCTGATTCGGCAAGTTTAACAGCCCCTTCAGGAATATCAAACGTATCACCATGCCACTGAAATACGTCAACCTCTCCTGAAAACCCCTGAAATAAAGGGTCATTAGCGCCGTTCCCGTTCAGCGATATTTGAAACCAACCGATTTCTTTGTGAGGAGCTTTTCTTACTATTGCCCCTTTTGCCTTTGCAATCAATTGAGCGCCAAGGCAAAAACCCAATGTTGGCAACTCTGCTTCTATAACTCCTTTTAGAAATTCATTTTCCTGTTTAAGAAAAGGATATTTATCCTCTTCATATACGTTCATTGGGCCTCCGAGTACAATAACTGCAGAGGTATCAGAAAGGGAATCTGGTAAAGGTTCACCGTTGAAGATGTCAATTACGTGGTATGGGATGCCGCTACCATCTAAGAAATTACCGATTGTACCCGGCCCTTCTATGTCAATATGTTTAATTATTATTACTTTCATCTGCTACTTTAAACACACAGAATTCAGCGCACATTGAGCATACGTCAACATTCTGAGGTGTACTTTTCTCTCTGATTTTTCTTGCGCGCGCCGGATCAATACATGTGGAGAATTGCCCTTCCCAATCGCGCTTTCGCCTGAGTTGAGACATAGTCTTGTCCCATTCCCACGCTGACTTTATACCCTTGGCTATATCGGCAGCATGTGCCGCAATCCTTGTCGCAATAACACCGTCATGCACATCATCAGGCTTTGGCAGGCTCAGGTGTTCTGTGGGTGTAACATAACACAAAAAATCAGCTCCAGCAGCTGCTGCGATAGCGCCGCCTATAGCAGACGTGATATGATCGTATCCCGGCGCAATATCTGTCACAATCGGCCCAAGGACATAGAAAGGCGCTCCTTTACAAAGCTCTTTTTGCATCTGGACTTGTGACTGGATCTGATTAAGGGGGACATGCCCGGGGCCTTCCACTATTACCTGCACATCCGCATCCCACGCCCTTTGAGTAAGCTCAGCCAATACATTCAATTCATACACCTGCGCCCTGTCAAATGCATCCGCCAAAGCGCCCGGCCTTAAAGCATCTCCCAGGCTCAAGGTCACGTCATATTCATATGCAATAGATAATATTTCATCAAACTGTTCGTAAAGAGGATTTTCTTTGTTGTGAAAAGACATCCAATCTACAAGAAAAGAACCTCCCCTGCTTACCACACCGCATATTCTTTTATCATCTATCAAATGCTTCAAAACTCCCCGTGTTGCGCCGCAATGTACCGTAATAAAATCTACCCCATCCTCGCAATGACGCCTTATCGAATCAAGCATACTCTTTGCAGTCATATCTCTAACGGAATGTTTATGCTTAACGGCATCAACTGCAGCCTCATAGATTGGCACACTACCTATGGTTATCGAACAATTTTCCATTATCTTCCGTCTGATTGCCCGAAGGTCTCCGCCTGTGCTGAGATCCATTACTGCATCCGCCTGCGCTTCTTCTGCGGCACGGAGTTTCTTTAACTCTTCATCCACACCATGATAGTCGATTGAGGTGCCAATATTTGCATTAACCTTAGTTCTGAGGCCGCTGCCTATACCACAGATTTTCTTTAACGTATGTTTCTTGTTACGTGGAATCACAACCTTTCCTTCCGCTATATTTGACCTTAAGGTTTCGGCATCGCAGTCCTCAATCTGTGCAACCAGTTTCATCTCAGGCGTTATTTTGTTTAACCTTGCCTGTTTTAACTGCGTCATTTATGTTTTCTCCAACTTTCTTTTCTTAAATGTTTTAAAAATATGTAATTGTCCGGGATCAAGTGGAATATCATGCTGTTTAGCAAGATTATCAACCCCGCTTTCGCAGGGATTCCAGTAGTTAGTGCTGGAATCCTTCCGAAAGGAAGGATATACAATTCCACTTGAGCCTGGATAATTATAAAGGTATTTAACTGTGAACAGCCAGTGAGTATAAACTCTCAACCTCCACCTTGCTTAGCCGCCTGTATTTTCCAATCTTTAGGCTTTGATTCAATTTCAGGGGTCCTATTTTAATCCTTTTCAGCGAGACTACCGGATGGTCTATTTGTGCAAGTATGCGTCTGATTTCTCTGTTTTTACCTTCTCTGAGCACTAACTCCAGGATACTATGTTTGTGTTTTCTATACACAACTTTTACCCTGGCCGGTGTAGCCTTGCCTTCTGAAATCCAAATTCCCCGTTTAAGAACCAGTATTGACTCATCAGTTACTCTTCCTTTAACTTCTACCATGTATGTTTTTTCAATCCCGTATCTTGGATGAGAAAGCAGGTTTGCCAATTCACCATCATTAGTTATTATTATAAGCCCCTCACTCTCTTTATCCAGCCGGCCTACAGTATATATTCTTTGCTCTATGTTGCTCAGTAAATCTATGGCCCTGGGATCTCTTGAGCCTTCAACATTTGTGCATACAAATCCTCTGGGTTTATTGAGAAGATAATATATCTTCTTCTGCCTTTTTATGGGCTCGCCATCAAAGTAAATACTACCCTTAGTTGGGTCTGCCATTTGACCCAGCTTTGTAATACGCTTACCATCAATTGTCACACGTCCGGATGTTATTAAGTCTTCACATTTACGTCTTGAACCCAATCCTGCCTGCGCTAGAATTTTGTGGAGTCTTTCCATGATTTGTTAATATTTTACCGCAAAGACGCCTGTCTGCGTGCGGCGCACGCAGACAGGCGTCTTTGCGGTAAATCCTACATTCTGGTTAAAGATTATTGTACCCTGGAACCAGGCTTTACGTCTTTCTCTGTAGTAAGAAAGACAACTTTATCGTCGTCTCTTGCAGCAAGGAGCATACCCTGGCTTTCCACACCCCTTAAAACCACTGGGGCAAGATTATTAACAACAATGATTTTCCTGCCAATAAGCTCCTCTGCACTATAATGATTCTTTATGCCTGCCACCAGTTGCTTCTCACCATCCCCTGTATCAATCTTTAATACAAGCAGTTTGTCTGCATTCGGGTGTTCTTCGACCGCCTTTATCTCTGCAACTCTTAAGTCTATCTCGGAAAAATCTTGAATACTAATTGTCATTATAATTCCTCTGTATCGTCATTAAAATCCACATTTTGAATGGTTTGTAATTTTAACAAATGCCTTTCTTGATTAGCAAGCTAAAACTCTACGTTAATACTTAACCCTTAAAAGGCATAACCCATTTGCAGGAACAGTATTCCCCGCCTTTGACCTTATCCCGGATTTTACTGTTTTCTTAAATTCTTTTATTGTCATCTTCCCCCTGCCTACCTCAAGCAGTGTCCCGACTATTGCCCTGACCATTTTATAAAGAAATCCGTCTGCTTCTATGGTGAACAACAAATATTCACCCTTCTTCTTGATATCCAGCTTTTTTATAGTTCTGACACTGCTGATAACATCTGATTTTGATTTGAATGTACTGAAATCATGCCTGCCTATTAAGGCGTTTGACGCCTTTTGTATTTTCTCAATATCTAAAGCTGTACTGTAATAATGACAATATTTCCTGCCGATTGCGTTTCTCGTCTTGTTGTTAAGAATAGTATAACGGTAAACCTTAGATTTTGCGCTGTATCTGGAATGAAACTTCTCCGGCACTTTTTTAGCAGATTTAACTACGATATCTTTAGGGAGGTAGAAATTAATTGCCTGAACTAAATTATAGATTGGAATATTTGATTGCGTCTTAAAATTAGCTACCTGACCAATTGCGTGAGTACCGGCATCTGTCCTGCCTGATCCATGAAGCGTTATCTTCTCATTAACGACTTTTTCTATAGCCTTATTAAGCGTCTGGTGAATTGTTTCACCATTCTTCTGCTGCTGCCAACCGGCATAATTCGTACCATCATACTCTATAACAAGTTTTATATTGTTCACGAGAAATTCCCACAAGTGGTGACAACGCTGTTCATTGCAATATCAAAGACAGCACTGTATAAAGAATGAATAATGAATTGCAAATTTAACGAGGACTAAAAAAAGGGGGTGTTTGGCGGCGAAGCTACCCAGATAAGCCCAAAACTGGATAATTTACAATCAAGGCTTTTCCCCGACACCAACACCCCTTTATAATAAGATCTCAACGGCTTTACTTTTAAAAGCAGTTAACATGGAGATTACCAAATGAATAACCTGTCCACCGCAACACACATACCTGCCAAACCCCTGTAACCTTTCAGGTTTTGCCTTATTCTATTTGCTGCCTATTTATTTGTCAACCATGAAAAAACATCAGATTAATGATTTTATACCAGAAAGATACCGACTAAAAGATTATTCTCTTTTGCCACGAATTGCAAGATTTGAAGAGGGGGCAGAACAAATCACAAGAAACATAAGGAAGTATTAAATGACCGGAAGGCCATGCGGTGATGATAGATCTACAAAAAATACTTGCCTATTTTCATAGTGAGCTTATAATTTAAATTTGATTATGAGAAAATACTTAATAATACTCATCTTAATCATACCGTTTATATTCATTTCAACTCCAATTATACAATCGGGAGAGAAACCACGTATAAACCTGCGTCCATATTATAAAGAACTGTCTGTGCCTCAGGTACATGAAATACCGAATGTCGCAATACGTAAAAAGGAGAAATGGGGATTTCATGGACATAGCACAATTGATCACGATTTTCATCTGAAAACAATCAATGATGACAAGGTTGTAATAGACCATGCCACAGGCCTGATGTGGCACCAGTCCGGTTCTGATAAATATCTGAGTTGGAAGAGAGCAAAGAAGTGGATAGAAGATTTGAATAAAAAAGGTTATGCAGGGTTTCAAGACTGGAGATTGCCCACTGTAGAGGAAGCAGCGTCATTATTAGAATCGGACAGGAAGAATGGCAACCTGCATATAGACCCTGTATTTGACAAGAAACAATGGAGCATCTGGACATGCGACAGTCATATTTCGGATGACAGTCTCTCTTTGAATGGCGCATGGCGCATTTCCTTCAGCGATGGCGCTGTATCCTGGAGCAGCAACAGCTACGACTTATTCTATATCCGTCCGGTACGTTTAAACAAGTGAAAGGGGGCAATAAATATGCCCCCTGTGATTGAGATAATAGTAATGTATATTATATAATTGACATCTTATAGAAGATTTGATAACCTGATAGCCCGTCAGTCTAAATTGCATAAAAACGTAAAAACCAGGAAAATGATTACACTTTTTTTTCGTACTACATAAACTTTACCCAAGAAATACAGGGAGTCCTGAAACGGTATACTTGGCTTTCGCTTTCGGTTTTATTGTGATTGTGTTCACAAGCTTCGGCATTGAAAAGCTATGGTCGAAGTATATAAACGTAAAGGCCTTCAGGTTCTTTCTCTTTCCCGGCGCAGTAATACACGAACTCAGCCATGCCTTTATATGCCTGATTACCGGCACTACCATAAAAGAGTTGAATATCTTTAAACTTGAGAATGGCAGTATACAATACGACAGGCCGAAAGTCCCATTTCTCTTTGATTTCTTTATAGCAACATCTCCTATCTTCGGCTGTGCTTTCATCCTGATACTAATCTCCATAATCCTCGGAAATCCCATTCGCATAGATGAATCCTTACCTAATGAAATGACATTTTCGATCAAGATAGTATTTGATTATGCAAAAAACTTCCTGGACATGATATGGCTGACGCTCAATGCATTCTGGAAGAGCGGTTTTCATAGTATAAGCTCTATTATATTTATAATAGCGTCCATCATTTTCACTGTATCCATGGCGCCGCACAAAAGCGATATAAAGTATATAGTGTTGGGCTTTATCATCCTGGGTGCTGCTTTATTCGCACTGGAGAGGTTTGGGATATCTCTGCTGAGTTATAAATGGTGGGATAAAGCGTTAGACGACTCGTGGAGAATACTCACTTACGTCATTTCAATATTGCTGACCATCCTCTTTATATCTTCCATAATAATTGGCATGATAAAGGGAGTAAGACTGACTTTTGGTCATAAAAGTGGATGACAGACACAATCCATTACTCCTGCCTGGATTCTCCATTCGGCCCTGTCTTTGCGGCAAAAACCATTAAGGGCGTATGCCTTGTCAGCCTTTCAAAGATTTCCGAGGCCAAATTTCAATCACTTCTAAGAAAGAGTTTCCGGAAAGATGCAATCAGAGACGACAGAAAACTAAAGAATGCCATTCATGAGCTATCCGATTACTTTAATGGCAATCGGGTAAATTTCAGATTTCCGTTGGATTTAAGTATTGGAACAGAATTTCAAAGAAAGGTTTGGGAAAAAGTCAGTGAGATACCTTACGGAGAGTTGAGGAGTTATAAATGGATTGCCAGTGAAATAGGCAATCCGGATGCGGTCAGGGCAGTTGGAAACGCAGTCGGGGAAAACCCCGTACCTCCGATAATACCCTGCCACCGGGTAATACGCTCTGATGGAAGGCTTGGCGGATTCTCTTCAGGAATTGCGCTAAAAAAATGGCTGCTGAGATTAGAGGGGCATAATACCCGCTCAACATACAGCAGCCAAACGTAAGAACAAACTCCTGATCGGACGCAGGTTTGTTAACTGGCGGTGTTTTTTGA
>CAKKPF010000303.1 GCA_919901575.1 Candidatus Brocadiaceae bacterium | reverse complement strand
TGATAAGCTGAAATTTAACTGAAGAGCTGCCGCAGTTAATCACCAGAACTTTTATGTCGCTATTTCTGCCCATGTTCCATAATCAGTTTATAACGCGTCTCTAAATCTGTCCCCTCAATTTTGCCCAAACCATTCCTAAATATTCATGGACGGCTATCTCTGATTTGCGTAATGCACCGGAACCGGGGAAAAATGAATTTATACCAATCTTTCCTTTTGTCACTAGATAATCGGCAGGGGCAGGGATGGGTTTCATCCCGAGTTTCTTAAATAAGGCCATAGATCTAGGCATATGATAAGCCGATCTAACTAATATAAATGGATTGTCGCCAATCATTGTTTTTATTAAACGAGCTTGATCTTTTGTATCTCTGGAATCAGATTCCACCACTATATCATCTTCATCTACACCAATAGCTTTTGCAAGATCGGCCATGCCTATTGCTTCAGGATAAGACTCACTTCCGCTTCCACCAGAGAGAACAAGTTTGCTGCCCGGATTTTCCCGATATATTAAAACCCCTTCTATTACACGTATCAACGTAAGATCACTTAACAGGCTTGTTATTGGAATTTTGCTATCGTATCCAATGCCGCCTGCAAGTACTACAACGTATTCCGCAGGATGGTGTTCCTGTACGGCACCTTCCACAGGTATGCCGGATGTATAAGGATGATGTTTATGTTCAAGCCGGGCAATAAAATAGTTTGGTATTGGGTTATAGCTGAGTATAGCCAGAGTACATATCCCGACTGAAACCAGAAACTTACCGGACTTTTGCCTCTTTGTGAACAAAATAAGAAATAATCCAACAAACGAGATTGTCAGGCACAAAGGTATAGGAAGAAAGAAAGGAGAAATTATTTTCTTAAAAAGAAACATATCTATTTTCCAGCACAGGTAAATTAAGTGTTTAGGATAGAAACAATATAAACCTTGTTACCGTCACGGTCAAGCTTCAATTTCAGGCCAAGTTTTTCATTGAAATTACTCACAATAGTTGTTAGTTGTTTATGGAAAGAGGGAGGTTAGATGGAAAGATACTCGATTGATCTGAAAAATTTGAAAAAGGAGGTCCGGATAGATTATTTTAAAAGCTCCGGCCCAGGCGGGCAGCATAAAAATAAGACAATGTCTTGTGTAAGGTTATGCCACAAGTCCACGGGTATAAGGGTAATTGCTACAGAATCACGTTCACAGATAAAAAATAGAGAACTTGCTTTTAAAAGACTCCAGGTAAAGTTAATGGAGTTAAATATCAAAGATAAAGAACGCATCCCTACGAAGAAGCCCGGTTATGTAAAGGAGCAAATACTGCAAAATAAAAAGAAAAGATCTCAAAAGAAACAGTCAAGAAAAGGGGTTTCAGGAAGTGGAATTGAATTGTATGGCTGAAATATTTTGCAAAGCCGGCTTTAAAAGCCGTTGACAGTTGAATTTTATTTAAATAGAATAGGCTAATAGCCGTATAAATCTATGGATGATGCATCCATTGTGCTTCTTGCCATAGCTTGTTTCTGCATGTTTTAATAACAAAAATTACAATTACAAAATGATGAAAATTTCTATGTCTTCCTGGAAAGTGGTTAAGGGTTTAGCAGTTTTGCTTTTAATTTTGTTATTTGCTGCAGGATGTTTCTCCAGCAACGGTAAACGAAGAACTACGGGAGAGGAACCTTTCTTTCAAAAAGAAGAAGGGATTGCAGAACACGGCAAGAAAAAAACCTTGGACAGAATATATCAGATTGATCCGGGAGATAAAGAATTTGAGGTCTCGGATAAGTTTTATACAGACCCGCCCAGGAAAATTGCAATATTACCCTTTGATAATCTGGTAGGCGGTAATTATATCCTGAATTCCGTTCCTATTCCCAGGTTCAGCGAAAAAGAAACTGACGGCTGGAACTGGACTTATGCAAACAGATTGAGAAGGTTTTTCTTCGGCCATTTTGCCGCCAGAGAATTTGTAGATATAGAGTTAAAGTATGTTGATAAGATGCTGCAGGAACTAGGGATTTTAACGCCCAATGACTTATATAAGATACCGGCTCAGGAGCTGGGTAGGATACTCGGCGCAGATGCACTGATTTATGGCAGAGTTACAGAATACAAAAACTCCTATTACGCTCTTTTCAAACAGATTCGGATTGGCCTGCATATCAAGTGTGTTTCCACGGAAGACGGCAGTATATTTTTTGAAGGTGAGCAGATAAGGCATGATAATGACATCCGTGTAGCAACAAATCCACTTGATTTCGTAATCGCTTCGTTCCAGAATTCTATGAGCATGAGAGACGTCTATGCCGCAAGGGCAAGCGAGGAAGTAACCCGCGAATTAGTTATAAGAATCCCCCTTGTTACATCATTTATTGAAGAGGAAGATCAGCGTATCAAAGATAGAATCAACAGTAAACTATCATATCTGCCAACATCTGACACTGGAGTGCTTTACGAAGATAAAAGCGGCAATACAGCCTCACCGCCTGTTCAGGACAAAACACAAACAGATTCTCCTGAACCTCCTTTACCAAGAGGGCATTTTTCAGTGGGTATGCAATAGTTTCAGACTGGAAGTTAAAAGGGGGGTGTAAGTTTTCATTTCATCATTTCCGTTGGAAAATCAATGTAACTAAGCTAGACTAAACCAACTAAATCCAGGTTTTATTAATGGAGGTTCATTATGTCGCAGGTTAACGTTCATCAGGCAAAGACACATTTGTCGCGTCTTATTGATGAAATAGTAAATGGCACGGAAAAGGAGATTGTAATAGCTAAATCAGGCAAACCAAGGGCTAAATTAGTCCCTTTTGATGAAAAACCGGTTAAGCGTCTACGGGGGCTTATGAAAGGCAAAATAAAAATTAGCAAAAACTTTGAAAAGCCTTTACCTGAAGAGGTTATTCAATCCTTTTATAAATAAAAGGAGGAAGCAATAATGCGAGTATTGTTGGATACGCATATTCTCTTGTGGTGGCTGAAGGATGATAGGAACTTGCCTAATGACGCTATAAATATTATCGAAAATACTACTAATGGTATTTTTATAAGTGCAATCAATGCATGGGAAATAGCAATTAAAAAATCATTGGGAAGAATACAAATAGACATGAATGAATTCTTGGAATCAATCAAAAATAGCGGATTTGGCGTATTGAATGTGACAGCTAATCATGCATGTCAAGTTGCAAGCTTGCCCGACCACCATAAAGATCCATTTGACCGCATGTTAATCGCTCAGAGTATTGTTGAACCCATGCGGTTGTTAACTCATGATGAATTGTTGACGCAGTATGGTAAACATGTATTATTGGTCTAACAGATCGGATTTACGGCTTACCACTCAAGGAGCAAGGTTTTTCCTCGTTGATTGTTCTTTTCCGAAGGAGCATGTCTTTATTATCTTCAAGTATGAAATACAATATCATCACGAGTTGTGTTCAGCGGGAAAGTGCGATGTAGGAATTAAAAGAAAATAGACTGTCACTTTGCCGGTGACATCTTCTTTTCTGCAGGATTTCCCGGAAATACTTTATCATATAGTAATCCGGCAGCAATCCCGCCAGACACTGGTCCAAGCCACCAGACAAAATGATAGTCAAAATGCCATGATGCCACTGCGGGGCCAAAAACACGCGCCGGGTTAAGCGCACCGCCACTTATTGAAGAAGCAACCAATGCCCCAAACAAGTACACCAGACCAATAGCGACTCCGGCAAGAATTTTTGATGTTCTCTTGTCAACAGCGGTTGCGTATGTTGTAAACACAAATAAGAAGGTTATTATGGCTTCTATACATACGGCCTTCCAGAATCCAACTCCCTTCCCTAAAGCGCATGTACCTAAATGAACGGTGCTGACTGCATCCGGAAATAATATTCTCAAGAAAAATCCCGCAATTACAGCGCCCAGCAATTGAGATATTATGTAAAAGGCCGCTGCGCCCGCATCCATCCTCCCTGTGAACAGGAAAGAAATCGTTACTGCTGGATTTATGTGAGAGCCTGAAATATAACTTGTAGCGTATACAACGGCAACAACCACAATACCAAATACTACTATAGCCCACGCATAGCCTGCTCCCTGTCCGCCAGTCATCTTCAGAGAATAATTGGCGCATACTGCACCGGCTCCGATAAAGACCAGTATGAGCGTTCCTAAAGATTCAGCTATGTATTTTTTGTAATTATTCATATATAGATTCGTTTCAAAAGTGGTTTTGGTTACGGAAGAAGGTATGGTGGTCTACGAAGTATAATTTCAGACTTAAGGATTACGATTTGAAATTTTAGAGTTACATTTAACTTAACAGCTCAATATCAAATGGAATATCATGCTGTTTAACGAGTGTGCCAACCCCGCTTTCGCAGGGATTCCAGTGATTAGCGCTGGAATCCTTCCGAAAGGAAGGGTAAATAATTCCACTAGATATTGACCAATTTCCATTAACCGTCAGTGCAAGTTTGTGGCCGGGCAGTTGTTCTTTTACTATAAAACCAATCAAACGCCTTCAAGGATATGCCCGAGCTTCTCTTTTTTTGTGCGCAAATATCGCTTATTTTCTTCTTGTGGTAAGATAACTATTGGAACGCGTTCCACTATTTCTAAACCATAACCGGCCAAAGCAGCAAACTTTTTTGGATTGTTTGAGAGGAGTTTCATCTTCGATATTCCTAAATCCCTGAGTATTTGGGCGCCTATTCCGTAATCACGTTTATCCGCACCGAATCCTAACTTCTTATTTGCCTCAACTGTATCAAGGCCGTCTTCCTGCAGTGCATAAGCATGCAGTTTATTTTCAAGCCCTATCCCCCTGCCTTCCTGCCGCATGTAAAGTAAAACGCCCTTTCCCTCTTTCTGAATCATCTTTAACGCACTGTGAAGCTGTTCTCCGCAATCACATCTCAAGGAGCCAAAGATATCACCGGTTAAACATTCGTCATGCACGCGTATTAAAACCGGTTCTGTCTGGATCGGGGCGGATGTATTATCCATACTTCCAATATTTCCGAGGCATAAAGCCAAGTGCAGATATTCATCAATAAACGAACGATAAAGATGTAATACAAATTTTCCGTATACAGTCGGCAGATTAACAGAAACACGTTTTTCTATCAAATGTTCCTGGTCATGGCGATATTTAATGATGTCCGCAATGGTACACATTTTCAGATCGTGTTTTTCTGCAAATCTTGTAAGTTCAGGAAGCTTTGACATGCTTCCGTCTTCATTCATGATCTCGCATATTACGGCAGCAGGCTTCATGCCTGCCAGACGGGCAAGATCAACAGCACCTTCCGTATGACCGGCGCGCACCAGAACGCCTCCCTTTTGAGCCATGAGCGGGAAAACGTGTCCCGGCCTGTCAAGGTCATGAGGTTTACAGTCATCGTCTATAGCCGTTAATATGGTCTTGACTCTGTCCTTTGTAGAGACGCCTGTGGTTATACCTTCTTTTGCATCAATGGTTACCGTAAATGGGGTCTGGTAATTGGATGTGTTGTCCGTCACCATCGGCGTCAAGCCGATTTGTTTGGCACGTTCAATGGTTATAGTTAAACAGATTATCCCCCTTGCATGTGATAACATGAAGTTTATAATATCCGGCGTAATTTTTTCCGCCACTATTGTCAAGTCACCCTCGTTTTCACGACTTGCATCGTCAACGACAATAACCATCTTACCCTGTTTTAAATCTTCAATAACCTCTGTTATTGTATTAAACATAATGTGAACCTTCCTTAACTTTTAATCTATGTAAATAGCTTAGAGTTGTTTAACACCTATATATGTATAGTTTACGGCTGACATAAAAGTAACCGCTACAACCAGGCACCAAAGAATTAAAAGAGTATCTAAAGGGATATGGTTTCCCAGCAATACGGCGACAATTGCCGTAATCTGCAAAAACGTTGTAAGCTTACCCAACCTGCTGGGCTGCCATGTAATTTTTCGTTTTACCGTAATAAAGACCGTTATTATGCCCACGGAAAAAAACATTTCTCTGCTGCCAATTACCGCCAGTACCCAAACAGGGAATCTGGGTTCGGGCCAGAGTTTATCTGAAGAAAGTAAAAAACACGCAATTATTAACAGCAGCTTATCCGCAATAGGATCAAGGTATTTACCAAAATTTGTTGTTTCTCCCATTTTGCGTGCAAGATATCCATCTAAAATATCACTTAACCCTATTATAAGTAACACGCCTAATGCTATATATCTGTAAAAGTCATGATGTTGAACCTGCATTATGCAGATCGCAAAAGGAGGAATAAAACATATTCTTGCAAAGCTGATCAAATTCGGTAGCGTCAAGTGTTTGTTTTCCTTGTGCATAAAGTGATTCCTTTTGTAATTCGTAGATTACGATATACCAGAAAAATGACGGCCTGGTAATTCAGTTCATACTGAATTGCCGGGGTTCTTGCTACAACAAAATTACCTTATTCCAACTTATCTCTATTATAGAACAATCAATCCTTTCCCTAAGTACTATTCTACGTATTAAGTTATGATAGCAGACGCATAATTACTGTCAAGCGAAAAAATACTCCAGCTTGACAGTTAAGTTACTAACCAGTACTATCTAAAAATAAACATTTCCAGGCCTTATATCTAAAGGTAATTTTGATGCTATGAAAACTAGAAAAGCCATTCTCGCTCTCTCTGATGGAAAGATATTTGAAGGAATCTCATTTGGCGCAGAAGGAGAAACATCAGGTGAAATCGTATTTAACACCAGTATTACCGGATATCAGGAAATACTTACAGACCCTTCTTACAAAGGGCAGATCGTAAATATGACTTACCCTCTCATAGGAAACTATGGTATCTGTGAGAAAGATTATGAGTCCATTCAACCCTATACAGAAGGTTTTATCATCAAAGAACTCAGTCCTTATCCAAGCAACTGGCGCTCAGAAATGAGTCTGGACGATTTCTTAAAGAGCAAAGGAATAATTGGTATTCAGGGGATAGACACAAGGGCCCTGACAAGACATATAAGGGATTACGGCGAGCAACCAGGCATAATCTCCACTGTCGATATGAACCATCGAAGTCTTGTCTCAAAAGCAAAAAACGCATCCGGTCTTGAAGGCAGAGACGTGGTTAAAGAGGTTACGTGCAAAAAAACATACAAATGGGAAGAAGCTGAAACCACCCTTGGCACTGAAACAGGAAACACTAATGTTCGGCCAAAACACAATAAACAATATAAAGTAATAGTCTATGATTGCGGAGTTAAACATAATATTCTGAGAAAACTGAAAAATCATAATTGCAACGTAACTGTGGTTCCGGCAGATACCGGTGCAAAGGAAGTGCTGTCACTGGAACCTGACGGGATTGTTATTTCAAATGGCCCCGGCGACCCGGCAGCGGTGCCGTACATGCAGGAAAATGCAATTAACATAATAGGGAAAAAGCCTGTTCTGGGTATATGTCTAGGCCATCAAATCCTGGCTTTAGCATTGGGATACAAAACATATAAGTTAAAATTTGGACATCACGGAGGCAACCAGCCGGTAATGGATTTGAGTACTAAAAAAGTGGAGATCACTGCCCAGAATCACTGCTTTGCAGTCGATGGCGAATCGATAAGTAATAGACAAAGCAGCAGATTTGGTAAAGTAGAAATAACCCACATAAACCTTAATGATAAATCCGTAGAGGGGTTGAGGTGTCTGGACGTGCCTGCATTTGCCGTTCAATATCATCCGGAGGCATCTCCGGGCCCTCATGATTCAAGTTATATCTTTAATGAATTCATCGAAATGATGGTAAATTCTCAATAAGTTGATAATATGCCGAAAAGAACTGATATTCAAAAAATACTCATAATCGGGTCAGGCCCAATAGTAATAGGACAGGCGTGTGAATTCGATTACTCCGGTACCCAGGCATGCAGGGCATTGAGAGAAGAGGGTTACAAAATCATCCTCGTAAACAGCAATCCTGCTACAATAATGACTGACCCGGATATTGCAGACAGAACATACATCGAGCCTATGACTGTTGATGTATTAACAAAAATCATACAAAAAGAGAGACCCGATGCCCTGCTTCCAACATTAGGAGGCCAAACAGGTCTGAATCTGTCTGTTTCTCTGGCAGAAAAGGGCATTCTGGATAAATTCAACGTAGAATTAATAGGCGCCAAACTGAATGCTATAACAAAGGCTGAAAATAGAAAAAAGTTTAAAGAAGCCATGGAAAGTATAGGCATGCGGGTACCGGCAAGCGGCAATGCAAAATCCTTAAAAGACGCAAAAGATATTGTAAAAGAAATCAAGTTCCCCGTAATTATACGGCCATCATTTACACTGGGAGGTATAGGCGGCAATGTCGCTTATAACGCAGAGGAATTAGAAGAATATGTAGACTTTGCCCTGAATGCAAGTCCGGTTCATGAAATACTAATTGAGAGATCTGTCCTGGGTTGGAAAGAATACGAACTGGAGGTAATGAGAGACCTCAAGGACAACGTTGTCATAATATGTTCTATAGAAAATTTTGACCCTATGGGCATTCACACCGGCGACAGCATAACTGTAGCCCCGGCACAGACATTAACTGATAAAGAATATCAAATAATGAGAGATGCGGCAATCAGTATTATTCGCGAGATTGGGGTTGAAACAGGGGGATCCAATATCCAGTTCGCGGTAAATCCCGCTGATGGAGAATTGGTTGTGATAGAAATGAATCCAAGGGTGTCGAGAAGTTCTGCCCTGGCGTCCAAGGCTACAGGTTTCCCGATAGCAAAGATCGCCGCAAAATTGGCAGTAGGCTATACACTTGATGAGATACCCAATGACATCACGCGTTATACACCGGCTTCATTTGAACCTTCCATAGATTATTGTGTAGTTAAAATACCAAAATTCAACTTTGAAAAATTCCCTGATGCAGACCAGACCCTTACCACGCACATGAAGTCAGTTGGTGAAGTAATGGCCATAGGGCGTACTTTTAAAGAATCTCTGGGCAAAGCAATAAGGTCTCTGGAAAACGGACGCTACGGGTTGAGCGAACATCACAGTAAAGCCAACCTGAGCGATTCGGAGAAAAAAGAATTCATAAAGGAACATCTGTTAAATCCTTCGTGGGATAGGCTCTGGTCTATTGCAGACGGTATGCGTATGGGTATGGATATTAATGAAATCCATGAAATTACCAGGATTGATAAATGGTTTCTATATAATTTGAAACAAATCATTGAACTGGAAGAAGATATTAAAGACCAACATAAATCAAGAAATCTGCCAACAACTTCAGTAGATGCCGCATCAACTAATGTTGGAATCATGATAGATCCGTCTCTTTTAAAGAAGGCAAAACAATACGGTCTCTCCGACATTCGGCTGGCAAGCTTGTTAAATACAACGGAAGCAGATGTTCGTAATTACCGCAAAAAGAACGATATCCGCCCTGTGTTTAAGATGGTGGATACCTGTGCGGCAGAATTCCAGGCATACACGCCCTACCTGTATTCCACCTACGAGGACGAATGCGAAGCCAACCCCACATCAAAGAAAAAAATAATTATCCTGGGGAGCGGCCCTAACCGTATTGGCCAGGGTATCGAATTTGACTATTGCTGTGTGCATGGAGTACTGGCCTTGAAAGAAATGGGTTTTGAAACAATCATGATTAATTGCAATCCGGAAACTGTAAGTACAGATTACGATATATCTGACAGATTATATTTCGAGCCCCTTACTTTTGAGGATGTAATGGAAATCGTTGAGAAGGAAAACCCGGAAGGTGTTATTGTACAGTTTGGGGGCCAGACTCCCCTCAAACTGGCTGTGCCGTTAGCCAACGCAGGGGTTAAGATCCTTGGCACCTCACCGGACAGCATTGACATAGCGGAAAACCGCAAAAGGTTTGCAGGGCTTTTATCCAGACTCAACCTTTTACAACCGGACAATGGAAACGCACGGTCATTCACGGAAGCCAAAGAGGTTGCGGCGTCAATAGGTTATCCTGTTTTAATAAGGCCTTCTTATGTTCTGGGCGGCAGGGCTATGAGAGTAGTCTTTGATGATGGTGAGCTTGAAGAGTATATGGCACATGCTGTTGACGTCTCTCCTGAACATCCGGTTTTAATAGACAAATTTTTGGAGGGCGCAATTGAGATAGACGTTGACGCCGTATGTGACGGAGAGGAGGTTTTCATTGGCGGTGTCATGGAGCACATAGAAGAGGCCGGTGTACATTCTGGAGACAGCGCATGTTCATTACCCCCTTACTCTATAAAAGAGGAAATTATCGAAAAGATAAAGTCCCAGACTCAGGCCCTGGCTTTGGAGTTAAAGGTTCTGGGTATTATCAATATTCAATTTGCCGTGAAAGACGACGTGGTTTATGTGCTGGAAGTAAATCCACGCGGCTCGCGGACAATACCGTTCGTCAGTAAGGCTATTGGCATCCCGCTTGCAAAAATAGCATCTAAAGTTATTGCAGGATGTAAACTGAAGGAGTTGAATATAGACAATAAAAAGAAAAGTAAGCATATAGCCGTTAAGGAAGCGGTTTTCCCTTTTGTAAGATTTCATGGCACAGATACCATCCTTGGCCCGGAAATGAAATCTACCGGCGAGGTAATGGGAATTGACGTTGACTTTGGGAAGGCATTTGCCAAGGCGCAGATGGCCATTGAAGGAGGACTGCCTCTTTCAGGTGCAGTCTTTATAAGTGTCAGGGATAAAGATAAACCCTCAATAGTAGACATAGCTCACAAGCTTCACAATTCAGGTTTCAAAATCTTTGCCACCGGAGGAACGGCAAAAGCCATAGCCGGAAAAGGCACTCCTGTTACAACTGTCCTGAAAGAATACGAGGGGCGCCCTAACATAATAGACCATTTAAAGAATAATGAAATCCAGTTGGTAATCAACACATCCGAAGGAAAGATTTCACAAGAGGAATCTTATAACATACGGCGATACGCAATAGTATCCGGCATCCCCTATTTTACAACCGTACAGGGCGCCATAGCTGCGGAGAGCGCCATCAAGTCCATGTTAAACGGCGAACTGGACGTTAAACCGATTCAGGAATATTACGTGTAAATCCTTTATAAAATTACGTCAAGGCAGCCTTCCTTGGGTTGATAAGGCATGGGTATAAGGTTACTCTGATAACAGATGCTGTTAAGGCTGTTAACGAAGAGGGAGAAACAGAATCCCTTAAGGAAATGAAAGAAGCCGGAGCTGTTTTTATAACCATAGAGGATGTTATAAAAGGGTAAGCCGCAACCACTAAGACTACTTTATATTAAATATGTCAAATATTAACGAAGCCACAGATACAGATTTAAAAGTAATTGAAAGACTCCAGCAACTCGGCTGGAAGCGGGGAGATACATTGCTTTATCAGCAGGGAAATTATTAAGCCAGAACATAAAGAAACTGATATAATTAAGAACGAATTTAAAATATGAAGGGTTAAGATGGAGATTGTAAAGTCGGTAAATAACGTCCCGATCAGATTAACAGATGAGCGATGGATTCATATAGTTGAAAACCATGATGATCTTGCCGGAAATTACGATGAGGTGCTTATGGCAGTTGAATCGCCGAATTATGTTATCAAAAGTTACGAAGATGCCTTAATCGCTTTGAAACATTGGGGAGAGGAAAATTTTCTGGCTGTAGTATATAAAGAGGCCAGCGAAAGTGATGGTTTTATTATTACAGCATACCTTACAAGTAAAATTAAATTTGAAAGAGAGGTGATTGTATGGCAACGGCAAACATAGATAAAACACTGAAGGAAGTTAATGAACTTGTTTCGCATTTAATAAAAATGCCTGAGACAAAGATGTGGGTTGACTATGATAAAGAAGCAGATGTGCTTTACATCAGTTTCAAGAGGCCTCAACATGCAACCGATTCTGAAATGCTCCAAAACGGGATTCTTTTGAGGTACAAAGGAGAAGAACTCGTCGGGATAACGATAATGAATGCTTCAAAGAGGTAAAGTCAGTTTCACAACCATGTCAAATATTAACGAAGCCACTAGAAATAGTAAATCCTATGGAGGTAATTAGTGATGAAGATTGATAAGTCATTGAAAGAAGTATGGTCATAGAATATGAGATATATAAGGAAACCAAAGAGATGACAATGAAAGAAAGGGTAAAAATGATCAAAGAAAATGCCACAAAGATTAAGCAAAGATATGGATTGCAATTAAAGATCATTGATAATCGAAAGAGCGGACAAACAGTTTAATGTTTGACCTGAAGGAAAACGAAGGAGAAATAATGATAAAATTTCTGTGGAGATAAAGAAAAGGAGACAATCAGCATATTGCCGTTAAAATTGTAGATGATAGAGGAATTGAAAGTTTAAAAATTATAGAGGTGTAAAGTGAATAAAATACGCATAGACATTCCAAAAGAAAAAATAGCAGAATTCTGCCTGAAGTGGAATATTTGTGAGTTTTCATTATTTGGGTCAGTGCTTCGGGAAGACTTCCAGCCTGAGAGCGACATTGATATACTTGTCACATTCAGAGATGATGCGAAGCATACCTTGTTCGGCCTGGTTCATATGAAAAACGAACTTAAGAAGATTTTTGGACGTGAGGTAGACTTCGTTACCCGCAGGAGTGTTGAGTCCAGCCGGAATTACATTCGCCGAAAAGCCATTCTAACTTCAGCGGAGCCCATATATGCAGCGTGATAAAGAATATCTGATTGACATTTTAGAAGCCGCAAAGATTGCCGCCTCGTATATTCGTGAAAAAAGTAAAGAAGATTTCTTTGATGATCTCCAATGTCAGGATGCTGTTATTCGACGCCTTGAGGTCATAGGAGAAGCCGCTCGTCGAATTTCAAAAAAGAGACACAAACTCGCCTTACAAATCTGCCATGGAATGAAATGGTAAGTATGCGTAACGTTATGATACATGAATATGACGATATCGATGTAGGAATTGTTTGGGAAACTGTCCAGAATGACCTGCCGCCGATTATTAATTCCCTGGAAAAGATACTGAAATCGTAAGAGGAAAGAGTGAAAACAAAAATAGATCAGATCATCATCAATTCACCCTACGAAGAGCCAAAACAGTATTGGAGCTATGATCGCGAAACTCGCTTTTTCAACCTTAAAGATGTCAGGAAGATTATTGAAGATGCTGCTAAGGATTGATGATAAAATGAAAAATGTAACTGATAACAGCTTCAAACAAAGTCGTTGATTATTGATAATATTCCGTTTGGCAAACTGTGTTATATTTCTGGATAAGCATAAAATTATTCCGAACCTTTCGCCCTTCATTCTGTCCCTGTCAAGGCTCTCAAAGGCTTCTAATTTGAGTTGACTCTTTTTCTTAAATCTGGTTTAATTAAAATTTGGAATTTTTTGAGATTTTAAATCATAGAAATGGGTATTTTTACAAAGATTTTTGGTAATGCCAGCGATCGGGTTTTAAAAAGTATGAAGCCTATTGTGGAGCATATAAATTCATTTGAAAGCGGTTTGCAGGCTTTAACCGATGCTGAACTCCGACAAAAGACAGATAAGTTCAGGGAAAGGCTTGCCGCGGGAGAGACGCTGGACGACCTTTTACCGGAGACCTTTGCCGTAGTTAGAGAGGCCAGCAGAAGGGTGTTATTAGTGCCCTATGCAGACCGCCCGGACAAGACGATGAGGCATTTTGATGTCCAGATGATAGGGGGCATAGTATTACACAGAGGAAACATCGCAGAAATGACAACGGGAGAAGGTAAAACACTTGTTGCAACGTTACCGGCATATCTCAATGCACTGGAAGGCAAAGGTGTTCACATAGTTACCGTGAACGATTACCTTGCCAATAGAGATATGAACTGGATGTTGCCGATGTATGAATTTCTGGGCCTTTCAGCAGGCGCAATACAAAGCAATCAGAATTATGATGAGAAGATGGCGGCTTATAGAGCCGATATCACATACGGCACCAATAATGAATTTGGTTTTGATTACCTGCGGGATAATATGAGAGTACACATCAAAGAACAGGTACAGAGAACGTTAAACTATGCCATTGTTGATGAGGTTGACAGTATCCTGATCGATGAAGCAAGGACTCCCCTCATAATCTCGGGACCATCTGAAGAATCAACAGAAAAATACTACGTTGCTGACAAGATTGCCAGGAAATTGAAACTGGAAAAACATTATGAAATAAAAGAGAAGGAAAAGAGCGCACACTTAACTGATGAAGGAACAGTTGTTGTCGAGAAAGAACTTGGCGTTGACAGTATATATTCGGATATTAATATGGACTGGCCTCACTACATTGAACAGAGTTTACGTGCTCACGCTCTGTTTAAAAAAGATATAGATTACGTTGTTCAGAACAGAGAGGTTATCATAGTCGATGAATTTACGGGAAGATTGATGGAGGGCAGGGTTTGGAGCGACGGACTTCATCAGGCGGTTCAGGCTAAGGAACGCTTAAAGATAAAAGAAGAGAATCAGACACTCGCCACAATTACTCTTCAGAACTTTTTCCGCCTTTATAATAAACTTGCAGGGATGACGGGTACAGCCTATACCGAAGCCGCTGAATTTGGCAAGATATATGGACTGGAAGTTGACGTTATACCGACAAACAAACCCTTGATACGCCAAAATTATCCGGACAGGATATACGGCACAGCAAAAGAAAAAGACCATGCCATAATCGAAGAGATCGTGGAAGTGCATGAGAAAGGCCAGCCGGCCTTAGTTGGAACCATATCAATAGAAAAGTCTGAAATGTTCAGTAAGGCGCTCAGCAGGCGTGGAATAGAGCACGAGGTTCTCAATGCAAAACATCATGCACGGGAAGCCGCAATAATTGCAAAGGCAGGACAAAAGGGGAATGTTACTATTGCAACAAATATGGCCGGGCGGGGAACTGACATTGTTCTGGGAGAGGGAGTTAAAGAATTAGGAGGCCTCCACGTAATAGGAACAGCAAGACATGAGGCACGGCGTATAGATAACCAGTTGCGTGGCCGTACGGGACGCCAGGGAGACCCCGGTTCATCACGTTTCTATGTCTCACTGGAAGATGACTTAATGCGCATCTTTGCACCGGAAAGAGTAGGCACTATACTAAAGAAATTTGGCATGACCGACGGTATGGCAATTGAACATTCCATGGTGTCCAAATCAATCGAAAGGGCACAAAAAAAGGTTGAACAGCATAATTTCGAAATACGTAAAAATCTGCTTGAGTATGATGAGGTAATGGATGAGCAAAGGAAAACTATATATACATGGCGGCAAAGGGTTCTTGCACAGAAAGCCCTCAGGGAAGATTTACTTAAAATGATTGAAGAAAGCATCCTGGAGACAGTGGATTATTATCTCGACCCGAAATTGCACAGCTCAGAATGGGATTTAGACAGTCTGGTTAACTGGTATAAACAGAAATTCGGTATAACCGTCGACACAAAAGTATCAGATATAGAAGCAAAGGAAGATATTGAGAATTTATTAATTGATACTGCCTGTAAAGCTTATGAAGAAAAAGAAAATGAAATTGGTGAAAAAGAACTCAGGAAAATTGAACAAATTCTCCTGCTTGATAAAGTAGATACCAAATGGAAAGACCATCTGTATGCAATGGATCACTTGAAATCGGGTATAGGCTTGAGAGGTTACGCCCAGGTTGACCCAAAAATAGAATACAAACGTGAAGCGCTTATAATGTTCGAGAGCATGATGGCATCAATCAGGGAAGAAGTCACCGACCTTATATTTAAGTTACGGGTCAGGCCGGAAACGATAGGTAGATATAAGGACGTATGGAATGCCGACAACTTTGTCTACCAGGACTATTTTAGTTCATCACCTGAATATCCAGCCCCCAAAAGAGAAAGAGCGGAGGCAACAACAACCAATAGTGGTCAGGGCGAACAGAAACCTGAACCAATACGTGTTGCAGTTAAGGTCGGCAGGAATCAACCTTGCCCTTGTGGCAGCGGAAAAAAATATAAACAATGCTGTGGTAAAAACTGATGAGTTGGTAGCCGCTTCAGCTTTAATATCTTAATCTTTTAAATTGTGATTCATGGTATGTTTAAACATGCCATATTTAAGATATTAATAAATCCCCCTTAGTCCCCCTTTTCTAAAGGGGGACTAAGGGGGATTTGACAATCTATTT
>CAKKPF010000302.1 GCA_919901575.1 Candidatus Brocadiaceae bacterium | reverse complement strand
GCATACATACTGTCCATAGTGATGTTTGTTTCGGTTGCGGCGGCAATATATTCCGTAGATTACATGGGAAGCGAATTTAAAGAGGGATTGATAGGCATAAAGGAGATCAGATATTTCTACGCATTGCTGTATTTATTCATATTTACCATGGTTCTTGCGGTGGTTTCCAATAACATTGCCATTTTCTGGATGGCGATAGAGAGTACAACTATTGTATCTTCCCTGCTTGTGGGATTCTACAAAGACAGGGCATCCGTGGAGGCCGCCTGGAAATATATTATCCTCTGTACGGTAAGCCTTGTTTTCGGACTGCTTGGCATATTTATCATATATTATGCATCTGCTTCTGTCCTGGTTGGAGAGGGCACGCTGAACTGGACGGAACTCAGGGAAATAACGCATGATATGAATCCCAAGACCATAAAGCTGGCCTTTTTATTTATCCTGGTTGGATACGGAGCCAAAGCCGGGTTTGCGCCAATACATAACTGGCTGCCTGACGCTCACAGCCAGGCGCCTACACCCGTAAGTGCCCTTCTTTCCGGAGTTCTGATTAAATGCTCCTTTTTTGGGATTATTAGATTTGTAATCCTCGGGAACGAATCTTTAGAATCATCTTACTGTAGCCATCTCCTTTTAATCTTTGGGTTATTGTCCATGGGTATTGCAACTGCATTTATACTCTTGCAAAACAATTATAAGAGATTGCTTGCATATTCCAGCATAGAACATATCGGCATTATAGCAATTGGCATGGGAATAGGAGGTTTCTGGGGTATTTACGGCGCATTATTACATATGCTTAACCATGCAATTGTAAAACCTCTTTTATTCTTTACAACTGGCAGGGTAAGACTTAAATATCATACTACAGAGATCGGCAAAGTAAAGGGCGCTATTACTGTGCTGCCTGTTGCAGGCACAGTGATGTTACTTGCGGCGTTAGCTATTGCCGGGAGCCCTCCGTTTAATATCTTTTTAAGTGAATACACAATCCTTAAAGCCGCTATTGATGGGGGAAACTGGATAACGTTTGCGCTCTTTATTGCATTTTCCACCATAATCTTTGGTGGAGTGCTTCGCCATTTCGGGGGTATGGCATTCGGCAAACCCAATATAGACCACGAGCATGAGAAAGAGAAAAACGGAGACAACAAAATGAGTCTTATTGTCATTGTCGTAATGGTAGCGATCATGCTCGTGCTGGGCCTTTATATCCCGGGATTTCTTAATGAAATGTTGAATAACTCTGTAAAGGTTATAACAGGAGAGTGATGCAAGATGCCTGAAAATGAAAAGTATATAGAAGTTGGGTGGAATGAGTTCGCAAATTACTGCGACTCACTATGTAAAAAAAGGAATGTTATCCTTCGCCTTATGTTTGCCACAGATGAAAGGGCTATTGATAATTGGTTTAAGGTATATGCCGTCTTTTCTGAACAAGGCAAGGATATCTTTCACATCCCTTTCTTTAAGCTCAGAGGAGCTAATCTGAAATATAAGAGTATAACAGGCTGTATCCCCGCTGCTCATTGGTATGAGCGTGAGATAAGGGACATGTTTGGCCTGATTCCGGAAGGGCATCCTGACCCGCGAAGGCTGGTATTTCATGATTCATTTCCAGCAGATTCGCATCCGCTCAGGAAGGACTGGAAAATATCAGAAAATGATTTGAAGGAATGGGGTGAAGGGGTTGTTAAGAAAGTTCCTTATGACTTTATGAAGGTAGAAGGAGAAGGTGTCTATGAAATTCCGGTTGGACCTGTTCATGCGGGCATTATAGAACCCGGACATTTCAGATTCAGCGCAGTTGGTGAAACCATATATTATCTTGAATCAAGATTATTTTATACCCATAAGGGTATAGAAAAACATTTCGAAAGTATGAGTTTCTTTGATGGCATAAAGCTTGCCGAGCGTGTATCAGGAACGTCAACATTCTCGCATTCGGTTGCGTACTGCATGGCAGTGGAAAGAATGGCAGGTATTAATATAACTGAAAAGGTGAAAGCAATAAGGACGCTTCTTCTTGAACTCGAAAGGATTTATAACCACATAGGAGATATCGGTAACATTTGCGCAGGCACCGGCCTTACTGTTGGCAACACAATGGGAGCGGTCATAAAGGAAAGGCTTATGCAGCTTAATGAGAGATTGACAGGGAGCAGATACCTGAGAGGTGTAAATATGATTGGAGGTGTGACAAAGGATATTTTTTTACAGGCCGACGATATATCCACGACGATAGATGCGGTTGCAAAGGAATATAAAAAATTCATGAAATTGCTTCTCGGCACAGTTTCGCATGTTGAAAGGCTTGAGGATACCGGAAAGCTGTCAAAAGAAGTTGCCATACTGCTGGGTGTTACCGGCATTACGGCAAGGGCATCAGGAATCAATGATGATATAAGAAGGGCACACCCGCACCTTATCTATAATAATGTGTTTGAATTTGTACATTATACAAGACAGGAAGGAGATGCCTTTGCAAGAATGATGGCCAGGGCTGAAGAGGCAAAATGCTCAATGGTTATGATAAAGGCCATTATTGAAGGAAGATATACGGGAGATTTACATGTGGAAGCAAAGGAGATACCTCCATATTCTCATGCTCTTGGCTATACAGAGACCCCCAGAGGTTCTGTGTTTTACTGGGTTAAATCCGATCGGGATGGCAAACCTTTGAGGGTGAAATTGAGGTCTCCGTCTTACTGCAACTGGCCGTCAGTGCCGTTTGCCGTGCATGGAAACATAGTGCCGGATTTCCCATTGTGCAATAAGAGTTTTAATCTCTCTTATTCAGGTTGTGATATGTAAAATAAATTTTTTATTTTAAATCTAAAGGAATATATTTATGTGGTTAGAGCTTTTAAGGAATATGATAAGCAAGAGGCAGGCGATTAAGTTTCCTAAGTCTATTCAGACATCGCCTGATGGAATAATAGAGATATTTTCTCCGGCGAAAAAGATGAATAGAATCTTTGGCAAGTCGTTGAGAATAAGGCAGGTAGACGCTGGTTCCTGCAATGCCTGTGAATGGGAATGTACGGCGCTTACGAATCCAATTTATGATATCCAGAGATTTGGTATCGACTTTGTGGCATCACCGCGCCATGCTGACCTGTTGCTCGTTACAGGGCCCGTATCACGGCAGATGGAGCTTGCCCTCAAAAAAACCTATCTTGCAATGCCGGAACCAAAACTTGTCATAGCATGCGGGGACTGCGCTAATGATGGGGGAATCTTCAAGGGAAGCTATGCCGTTAAGAACGGTGTCAGTAATGCCATACCTGTTGATTACTATATTAGCGGATGTCCTCCAACGCCGGCAATAATAACCAGAGAATTGTTGAAATTAATGAGAAATATATAGTGTAGTATATGTGGATGCTAACTCCGGTCTCTCTGTCCGACAGTCGGGAATTCACCTATCCCGTATCATACATTCGTTATCTGTGTGCCTCACGCTGAAAGGCAGGGGTGGATTAAGCGAGTCTACCTTGATTATTCGTAACAAATTGGGAATTCTCCCCCTAGCTGTCAGACTGGACCAAATGATGTTTTCGCATTTTAGTCAGGAGTGCCCCCATACATGTATTTAATCGTATTTCAATTCTTATTCGTGCTTACATTTGGTATGTTTATCCTATCCAAGAAGCACATGTCGTACTTCGGGTTACTCATACAACTCGGATTAGCCGGCATAACAGGTTATTGGTCAGTTGACGTCCTGATTCATGGAACGATCTTTGAACGTGAACTCCTAATCAATTTCTGGGGCAGCCCATTAGAGATCAAGGTGGATAGCTTGAGTGCGTTTTTTATCCTTGTGCTGAATTTCACCTTGTTGACGGGAACCATGTATTCAACAGGATATCTAAAACCTTACATCAACGAAAAGAACCACGTTGAGTTTGGACTTCACTATTTCAGTCTTGTATGGCTGCACATATCCATGTTGCTGGTGTGTATGCTGCGTGACGGACTCGCTTTTCTGGTGGCATGGGAAGTAATGTCGGTCTTTACCTTTCTCCTTATGATCTTTGAATCTGAGAAGGGTGAGACAATCAGGGCCGGTATTAACTTCCTGTTGCAGATGCATGTTGGCCTGGTATTGATAATGGCAGGCTTTATTTACGCATTTGTGCATACAGGCGCTGTCTTTTCATTTGACGGGTTGACTGTCTACTTTGCAAGATTCCACCCTTTCCCTCTTTTTCTCCTCTTCTTTGCGGGATTTGGTATTAAGGCGGGCTTTATTCCTTTACACACATGGCTGCCTCATGCCCATCCTGCGGCGCCGTCCCATATTTCAGGTGTTATGAGTGGCGTGATTATAAAGATGGGGATTTACGGCATTCTCAGGATACTCACATATATCCACACGGATTTGTTGGCCATAGGCATTTTCATACTCGTAGTTTCCGCGATTTCGGGTCTACTCGGTGTCATGTATGCTATTGTGCAACATGATCTGAAAAAATTACTGGCTTATCACAGTATTGAAAACATCGGCATAATAGGGATTGGGATTGGAATTGGCCTGATCGGCACCGCGAAGGGTATCCCGGTCCTTGCAGCGCTCGGATTTACCGGTGGTATTCTTCATATATTAAACCACTCACTGTTCAAATCACTGTTGTTTTATTCGGCCGGTTCGGTATATATGAAGACACACACAAAAAACATTGAACACTTGGGTGGACTGATAAAGAGAATGCCGGTAACTGCCCTGCTGTTTTTGCTGGGGGCGCTGGCAATCTGTGGACTACCTCCATTCAATGGTTTTATCTCAGAGTTTTTAATCTATTTCGGTCTGTTTAAAGGATTACTAACCGCTGATTTTCAAACAGATATTACTATCATGGGCACTGTTATATGCCTTACACTGATTGGAGGCCTGACAATTTTCTGCTTCACCAAGGTTTTCAGCATAGTTTTTTTGGGTACCGCAAGGTCCAGGTTATCTGAAAATGTAAAAGAGGTCAGCGTCGGCATGATCTTCCCAGAAATTCTTGCTGGCATTGTGATTGTGGCCATTGGAATCTTTCCCATATTCTTCGTTAAAGCAGCAGGTAGAGTGGCTGGACTGTATGTGGAAGATATTCCATGGATAATACAAAATACTCCGTCACTTTCCGGTGTTAGCCGCGCTTCCCTGGTGTTTATGCTGCTAACAGCCCTTCTCTGGTTTCTACGCAGGACGCAGCAAAAGAGAGTGCAGATTGAACATGAGCCGACCTGGGGATGCGGCTATTCGGGAGCTGACCCGGCTGTCCACCAATATACGGCGACCTCATTTGCTGACAATTACAGGGAACTGGCTCCGCCCCTTATGAAGGTAGACAAACATTTTGAGTCATTGAAAGAAGAGGATATCTTTCCACGGCCAAGAAGCTTTAAAACAGAAACCAGTGATCGGCTTGAAAAAAACCTGGTTGAAAAACCTGTAAGGAAAGTAATTTACTGGATGGAGAGAGTGGCAATCTTTCAAACCGGAAATTTGCAGCATTATATTATGTATGCCTTTCTATTTATGGGGCTGATATTTTTATTAACCATATTTAAATTGATATAATATTATGAACGGACTGGGATTTTTATTATCTATTGTTTCAAGCCTGCTATTTCCGGGGATTATTGCCGTTACCAAGGCAAAAATGAGCGGCAGAAAAGGACCCGGTATCTTTCAGTCCCTGTTTGATGTCGCGCGGTTATTTAGGAAAGGCAGTATTTACAGCGCCACTACCAGTATTATTTTTCAGATTGCGCCCGTAATATATTTTGCCTCTATTGTTGTAGCGCTGCTCTTTATGCCATTTGGACAGTATAAAGGGTTATTATCTTTTGAAGCGGACTTTGTATTCTTTGCTTATCTGCTTGCAGTGGGCAAATTCATGATGATAGTAGGCGCTATGGATACGGGAAGCGGATTTGAAGGTATGGGCGCAAACAGGGAGGCGTTGTATTCCCTGCTGGTGGAACCGGCTTTTTTCATATTGATGGGTTCGCTTGTTTTGCTTACGAGCCATACCTCCTTTTACAACCTGTTTGTTCATATACATTTTGATTCCTTTTTTTCGTATCTGATTGCCTTGCTGGGGATTTACCTGTTTATACAAATTGCGATGGTGGAAAACAGCCGTATGCCGATTGATGATCCTAAAACACACCTTGAACTTACAATGATACATGAGGTGATGGTGCTGGATAATAGCGGATTTGACATGTGTCTTATTCATCTGACAACAGGATTGAAATTTGCTCTTTATGGAGGATTGATCGCCAACTTTATTTTTCCTGAGACATGGACGTTATATGCAAAGATAGTGGTGTTTTTCACGGTGAACCTTCTGTTTGCAATCGTAGTTGGCTTTCTGGAATCGTGCAGGGCCAGGAATAAACTGGCAAAGAACCCGAAGTGGATATTGGCGCTCTCATCGATTTCTATGGTGGTGTTTCTAAGCGTGCTTGCAATAACTCATAAGCTTTTTTTAGAATAGATACCTATGTGCGGCGTAGCCGCAACTAAGTTTGAAGTGCCTAAAGTTGAAAAACAGATTTGTTTCTACCACCTGTCTGCGTGCTACGCACAGGCAGGCAACTTTAGCTCACTTCAAACTTCCTGCCCCCGCCAGAATGGGTTTCAGGCTGTTTGTCGCCCGCCCGTGCCGGTTCGGACGGGGGCTGGCGAACTGATTGGCAGGCGGGTAGTCACTTGTAACTTTTTATAACACGAAAAAACTTTCTAGAAAACGAAGGTTTAACAGAGTAATAGTTTATCCTATGGTTTTCTCACTAATATTACTGTTTGAATTGACTCTTATATACCTGGCTTTTACCGAAAGGGTAAAGCGGTTCTTGACCATACTCATGATCCAGGGACTGTTACTCTTTGGAATTGCATACCTACAGCTTAAACATATCAATATTCTGTACCTTGCCTTTATTCTTTCGGAAACAATAATCGTTAAAGGGCTGTTGGTGCCGCTATTCCTTAACCAAATGCGAAAAAGGAACAATTTAGACAGGCTCGCTCATAGCAAGGTGTCGACTTTCGTTACCGTAATGGCAATATCGGCTGCCATTGTCTTCGGGTTTCTGTTAAGCTCTAATATCCATGACGACCACCTGCAAACCAAATTCCTTGCCGCATCAATAGCCGCCATAATAACCGGGATCTATTTTGTGATGATTCATCGGAACATTTTTACCCATTTAGTTGGATACCTGATAACGGAAAACGGTGTTTTTCTGTTTTCACTTGCGGTTGGAAGCGAAATGCCCATGCTGGTAAACGCTGCTATCTTACTGGACATATTCGTTGGAGTGCTCGTGCTGGGAATATTTGCTAACCGTGTGGGTGACCGGTTCAAAAAGATGCATGTTGATGACCTTGCCCAATTAAAGGATTGAACGATGCTAATAGTCTATTTCTTATCAGCTTTTGCAATCAGCGGCGCACTCCTCTGTTTGAGGAACAGGGTTATACAACTGCTTTTTATCCTGTTGTTTCTTGCCGAACAAACGGTTTTAACGGTTTATGCTTTTTGCCATTTAAATGAAAAAGATTCAGTGTACTTTACGTTTGATTCTATCGGTATTATCCTTTCCAGCATCCTTACGTTGCTGGGTTATGCCACCTTTTATCACAGTTATTTATATCTGAAAAGGCACTCGGACACTCAACGGAGTCAAAGTATTTATTACGCTGCATTGATTATGCTTAGCGCTTCCATGAACGGAGCATATTTCTCGGAACATCTCGGGACATTCTGGACCAGTATGGAGGCGACTACGCTGTGCGTATCGGTGCTTATTTATCATGAGCGTACGCCTGTTGCTTTAGAGGCAACATGGAAATATGTTTTCATCTGTTCTGTCGGTATTTCCATTGCCCTTGTCGGCATATTATCCATTAGTGTCGCTGTTATTAGTAAAGAGGGATTGACTGACTTACACTTAAGCAATATTGTTGCACACGCACAGGGGATGAATACTGAATGGATTAAGATCGCCTTTGTTCTTGCACTGACAGGTTTCAGCGCCAAGATGGGCTTGTTTCCACTGTATGCGGTATGTGTGGATGCCCACACCGTTGCTCCGTCGCCAATCAGCGCATTTATTTCGACTACATTAATGAATGTTGGTTTCCTGGGGATTTTCCGTATGTACACTATTATTGCACAAACCGACGCGCTTCCATGGGCAAACAGGGTGCTGATGATAGCAGGTATTCTCTCCATAACATTGGCTGCTGTCCAACTGCTCAGGATTAAACACTTTAAACGTGCGTTTGCCTTCTCCAGTATGGAACATATGGGCATTGTTGCTCTGGCCCTTTCAGCCGGAGGTATCGGATATTATGCCGCCATCTTACATATAGTGCTTCACTCATTTGCAAAGGCCGGTTTGTTCTACCAGATAGGCCAGGTTTATAGTGTTTACAACAGCTATTTAATTAAAGATTGCGGCAATTACATGAAACTGAATCCTGTTGGGGCGATAGTAGTCATACTGACATTTATCTGCGTCACCGCCATACCCCCTTCCGGTCTTTTCGTATCTGAGTTTATGGTGTTTAAATCATTGTTCGCAGGCGACAATTACTATATTGCCATTGCAGCCCTGTTTCTGCTTACCGTCATCATGTTCGTCATTGGAAAGAATTTTCTGCACCTGCTTTACTACAATGGAGACGGATTTACAACACCTCAATCAGTTAAAGTTAATACCAGTGAAACCGTTTCACAATTTGTTCTTTTCGGATTAATCATTTATCTTGGCGTAAACCCTCCGGAATTCCTTTCAGATTTAATAAAAGGGGCTACGGCGGTATTACAATAACGGCGATGACTAGAAAGATAGAAAATACCTTGAAAATAAAGAATGGACAATCTGTCAGTCTTTCTGAAATTCCCGTGCTTGAGTACCGGGAATTTTATGCTGTGGTCTTGAGATTGCTGAACGCTGAAGACGTCCATTGCGTCAATTACTACGCATATCCCGATAATGATAACCTGAAATTCATCTGTTGCCTTGCTGACGATAGTGCACAGTCTGTTTCTCTGCTATCTCATATACTGCCTTCCGGGAAAGGTCCCGGGGAACTGGAGTCTCTTACCAGGCGCGTTGGTGCATTACATATTTTCGAACGTGAACTATGGGAAAATTTCGGTGTTAAATTTGAAGGCCACCCCTGGATGAAACCGGTAAGGTTTTCACATAACAGATATAACAGGATCATAGCTATGCATGATTATCCCTTTTATAGGATAAAGAGTGAAGAGCTGCACGAAGTTGGCGTGGGTCCTATTCATGCCGGTGTGATAGAACCGGGATATTTTCGATTTACGTGTAATGGAGAAATGGTATTACATCTTGAAATTCAGCTTGGCTGGCAGCACAGGGGAGTCGAACGCCTTTTCCTCGAGAAACCAAAACTGCTGCAAAGAACCATGCTGGCAGAAAGCATTACCGGAGATACAACCATCGGCCACACACTTGCATTTGCGCAGGTAATGGAGGGATTATCCGGTATATCGACAGATAGCCGTTTAGATGCGGAGCGCTCCATAGCGCTTGAACTTGAACGAATTGCGGTGCATACCGGCGACATAAGCGCTCTGTGTACCGATGTTGCCTATCAGTTGGGCGCAGCGGTTTTCGGCGCATTGAGAACGCCGATTATCAATTTCACACAGGAATGGTGTGGTAATCGGTTTGGCAAAGGATTGATACGCACAGGAGGCAGCCATTATTCCTTAACTAATGTGCTTATCCAAAAGCTCCGGAAATTATTGGATGATTTTGAATGGCGTTTTAAAGAGATGGCTGATAAGGCGTATTCGCTGCTAAGTGTAGAAAACAGGTTTGATAATATTGGTATGGTAACCAACAAACAGGCCAGGCTCATTGGAGCAGTCGGGATGGCGGCGAGGACGTCCGGAGTGAAGAGGGATATCAGGCACAGTCATCCGTTTGCAGCTTTCCGTGTCATTTCCTACGTTCCGGTTATGCTTGAAAAAGGAGATGTGTACGCCCGGTATTATTTGCGCAGATTGGAAATAGAAGAATCAATTAATTACATAAGAAGGATTTTGGATAATGAACAGTTTTTTCTTTCTGAAACTACTCCGCCTGTTCCCGAAGCTAATCTTCACCTTTATCCATCATCAATAACAGTCTCTATGGTTGAGGGGTGGCGGGGCGAGATATGTCACAGTGCGGTTACGGATGAGGAGGGAAATATAATTCATTACAAGGTTAAGGATCCCTCTATGCACAATTGGAAGGCGCTTGAACTTTCACTGCGTGGTCTTGAAATATCGGATTTTCCAATAAACAATAAAAGTTACAACCTCAGTTATTGCGGACATGATCTATGATTAAAGAAGCTCAAATATTAGCCCATCACGGTAAACAATACATTCCTGACTTAACCAGGTCACAGGTACCAGCCCCGTTCAGGGGCAGGCCGGTCATTAGCAGTACAGATGCAGATACGAAAGCGTTGATGGAATTATGCCCTACAGGAGCTATTTCAGACAATCCGGTTTCAATTAATCTGGGGAAATGCCTGTTTTGTGGTGAATGTGAATTCGCCTTTCCTGAAAAAATAAGATTTACAAACTCTCACATAATGGCCACGAATGACAGTAAAAAACTAGTGGTTAGAGAAGGTGAAGAGGAAAGGATTTTACTGGTTCCTGACATGATAAGAGAAGATATTAAACGTCTCTTCACCAGGTCGTTAAAGTTGAGACAAATCTCTGCGGGAGGTGATAATAGTTGTGAATTGGAACTGGTGGCATGCGGCAATCCTAATTTTGATATGGGACGTTTCGGAATCGAGTTTGTCGCGTCACCAAGACATGCTGACGGTATTGTGATTACGGGACCGATTACGGAAAACATGGCAGAGGCTGTGCAGATATGTAACGCTGCGGTACCCTCACCAAAAATTGTGGTGTTATGTGGAGCGGATGCTATCAGCGGTGGTATTTTCACCGGAAGCAGGGCCCTTAACAGGAAATTTCTACAAGAAGTCCATATAGATCTGTATGTACCCGGCAACCCGCCCCATCCACTAACATTTATCAATGGAATATTAGAATTAACAAGAGTGAAACACCTCAATAAACGATTAAATTTTAAAGACTAGCTGAAAGCCAAAGATATTAGAAGTTGATCATTTCGGTCTTAACCTTACTCAACTTCAATCCAAGTTTTCCCTCAACGACTTCTTCAAAAAATAATATGGCGGCAGGAAGTTCTTCTCTTGTCCTTGTCATGACAATGAAGTCGTCTGTATACTGATAAACTTATACCCGCCCAACTCAAGTTTCACTTGACATAATGTGATTAGAAAAATAGAATGTCGGCTTCTTAAGATAGAAGATCTCATAAAGTATTTATATATAAAATATTTTAAAGGTGAAGAGTAAATGACAGATGTTTTTGGTGACAAAACAAAGATAAACAAATACGAGACTGATGAAGAAGCGCCGTGTATCGTCGCCTGTCCGATCCGGCAGGATGCACGGGATTATGTTCAATTGATTGCAAGGGGTAGATTTTCTGAAGCGATGCAGGTCGTAGCAGAAAGAAACGCATTGCCGTCCGCATGCGGCCGCATATGCACACATCCGTGTGAAACTGAATGTCGAAGAAACAGCATAGACAAACCTATAGCAATTGCATGGCTCAAACGGTTTCTTGCTGATGGCTATTTCCATGAAACTACACAAGACACATATCTACAGGCAGAAATCAAGTATCCTGAAAAGATAGCAATCATTGGCGCCGGGCCGGCAGGTCTTGCAGCCGCAAAAGACCTGTCACTACTTGGATATCAATGTACTATTTTTGAGACTCACTCCGGACCCGGAGGTATGCTTCGTATGGGAGTGCCGACATACCGTCTGCCAAGAGATTTCCTGGACAAAGACATCAACTTTATAAAGAACCTTGGTGTTGAGATTAAATATAATACGACAGTAGGCAAGGATATTTCATTCAGCGATTTAAAGAATAAAGGTTACGAGATTACGTTTATAGCCGTGGGCTTGCCTGTAACCAGACGATTACCCATTGAGGGTACGGATTTAGATGGCGTTCAGGACGCTATTACGTTCCTTAAGAGCGCCAACTGCCATGACAATGCAAAGGTGGGAAATAATGTCCTTGTCATTGGCGGCGGAGCGGTGGCAATGGATTGTGCAAGGACGGCTTTAAGGCTTGGGCCAAAGGAAGTCCACATAGCATGCCTGGAGTCCAGAAGCGAAATGCCAACAAGTGATTACGAGATTGAAGAAACGCTGCAGGAAAAGGCAATACTTCATACTTCAGTAGGCCCAAAAAGAATTGTAGGAAAAAATGGTAATGTTACAGGTCTTGAAACGCTTAAGGTAAAATCTGTTTTTGACAGACAGGGAAGATTCAATCCTACATTTCATGAGGACAGTGAATCTACATTAAACGCAGATACTATTATTCTGGCCATAGGCCAGGCCTCTGATCTGTCCTTTCTTGAAGGGCAGGAGAAAATCCAAATTACCAGAGGAGGCACAATAGCCGTAGACGCCGACACCCTGAGCACTGATATGCCGGGTGTTTTTGCGGGTGGAGATATAGTATTAGGCAGAGGGACACTTACTATGGGCTTGGGGCATGGTAAGAAAGCGGCATTATCAATCCACAATTATCTCAGAAAATCTTCGGAGGCCGACTATAAATTCAGAGACGTTAAACCTATTGACGAATTATCAGAGAAAGAGACTAGGATAGACAAAATAAAAAAAGAGGAAAGGGATGAAATGCCATCTCTTGACCCGGATACTAGGGTCGGGAATTTCGATGAAGTTGAACTTGGTTTTACGGAAGAAATAGCAGTACGAGAAGCGATGCGTTGTATGAACTGCGGAAACGGAGCTTCTGTCTCGCCAGAAATTTGTATTGCATGTTTAACATGTGTCAGGGTTTGTCCGTTTGAAATACCAAAAATAAAAGAAGATGAAAATTTTGCTTATATTGATAATGATTGCCAATCATGCGGGATGTGTGTTGTGGAATGCCCAGCCAAGGCAATTGAGTTTAAAGGCCCTTATGAGGATATGGGTAAAGCTCGGTTAGATGAAGTTTTCAAAGAAGCAGGGAGCACAGAACCATTGATAATAAACTTCTATTGCGGTTATAACCTGGACTTAGCACTCTCTTCAGAAAAGCTGCCGGAAAACATCAAGCAAATAAACCTGCTCAGTATAGGAAAGTTAAGCCCCAGATTAATACTTGAGGCATTTGAAAAAGGTGCGGATGGCGTTTTAATTACATCATGTGATGACTCGTGCCATTTCGGAGATTCATGTAATACCTGGGCCGGGCAAAGAACTAAAACTGCAATGGATTTCCTGTCTTCAATTGGCATAGAAAAGGAAAGGATTAAGTGTCATACGCTCTCAACCAAAGATGGAGATGGTCTCTTGCAAACAGCAAATCAATTGATAGAAGAGATACGGAATTTGAATAATTAATGGAATCTATATAGTGCAGATTTTGGAACTCAAATACAATAAATTACTATGAGCGAAAATAATGATACAAATAACTTTAAAGCCGGAAGTAACCTGGAGAAACTGCTCAGGAAAGGCGAGTTTGTTGTTACGTCAGAACTGGGGCCGCCCAGAGGCGCCAGCCGTGAAGCTGTTGAAAAGAAAGCAGAAATCTTAAAAGGCTATGCCGACGCGTTTAATATAACCGACTGCCAAACGGCAATGGTGCGCCTTTCCAGCATCGCAAGCGGAGCCATACTTCTTAATATGGGGATGGAACCGGTTATTCAGATGACATGTAGAGACAGAAACAGGATCGCAATGCAGAGTGATATACTTGGAGCCGCAGCCCTGGGCATGAAGAATCTTCTATGTTTGACCGGGGACCATCAATGCTTTGGAGACCATCCGGATGCAAAGGGTGTTTTTGATGTAGACTCCATCCAGTTTCTGGACATAGTCAGGAAAATGAGAGACGAGAAGAGATTTCAGTCAGGCGAAGAGATAAAAACGGAGCCCAGGTTGTTTTTAGGAGCCGCCGAAAACCCGTTTGCTGATCCTTTCAAATTCAGAGCTATTCGTCTTGCAAAGAAGATAAAAGCCGGTGCTGATTTCATACAAACACAAATTATCTATAACGTGAAAAAATTTGAGGAATGGATGAACATGGTGCGGGATATGGGATTACACAAGAAAGTATTCATCTTAGCCGGCGTTACTCCCATTAGATCTTTAGGCATGGCTAAATACATGAAGAAAAGTGTTCCCGGTATGGATGTTCCTGATGAGATAATAAAGCGCCTGGAAGGAGCGGAAAAGAAACAGGCTGAAGGCATAAACATTTGCCTTGAGATAATCGAGCGGGTGCGCAAAATTGAAGGAGTCTCAGGAATTCACATCATGGCTGTTGAGTGGGAAGAAATAGTTCCGGAAATTACAGAAAGAGCAGGGCTGCTCCCGAGACCTGCGCCATAAACAAATTCTTATTATTAACTAAATACATAAAATATCCTCAGGTAAAACCCTAAAATTTACCTGCCTGCGGTAGGCAGGAGGGTACGTTCTACTCCCGATTAATATGCATGTTTGTTTACAAGCCCCCTCCAGATAGTCAACCACATTATTTCCAAATCAAATCTGAGGCTCCAGTTTTCTATGTAATACAAATCATACTCAATCCTTTTATCAAGTGATGTATTTCCTCTCCATCCGCTAATTTGCGCCCAACCTGTAATACCGGCCTTCATCTTATGTCTCAACATATACTTTGGAATCCTGTCTCTAAACTGCTGGATAAAGAATTGTCTCTCAGGCCTTGGACCAACAATGCTCATCTCTCCTTTAAGCACGTTAAAGAATTGAGGGAGTTCATCCAGACTTGTCTTTCTTAAAAAGGCGCCGATTAATGTCCTGCGGGAATCATCCTTCGCTGCCCATACGGGACCGGTTTCTTTTTCTGCCTCAATTTTCATCGTCCTGTATTTCAGCATATTAAAAATCTTTCCATCCAGACCCATACGTTCCTGACTGTAAAATACAGTACCCCCGGACGTCACCTTTATGAGAATTGAGATAATAAGCATTAAAGGTGCGGTAACTGATATCATGATTAATGACAACACAATATCGGTAGCCCTTTTGATCACGATATTCCAGCCATATAGCGGTGTATCCCTTAAACTGATTATGGGCATACCTTCAAATTCTCCGACACCGCACCTTAAGGTAGCAAACTCAACCAAATCTGGAATTATCATAACTGAAACCATCTCATCACCTATATCGTTTAGAATCGACTTTAACTTCTCGTGAGCGCTTAAAGAAAGCGTTATAAAAACCATATCAATCTTATGATTCGTCACAACACTTCGAATATTTTCAAAAGTATCCAGTACTTTGAAACCTTTAATCATGTTACTAACCTGAGAACTATCTTCACTCAGAAAACCTCTGATTTTGATTCCAAGTTCCGGATGATTATGTACTCTATCCGTAACACCCTGTCCCAAACTTCCAGTCCCCACAATCAAGGCATATCTTAAATTATAACCTCTTTTTCTAATAAACCTCAGAAACTCGCGAAAAAGTATTCTTTCAACACATAAGGCAATCACACAAATAATCAAGAAATATAGAAAAGTAAGCCTTGAAAACTCGTCTCTTCTCACAAAAAATGTCAATGAGACCAGGATTAAAGTAGCAGTTGTAGTTGCCCTGGCAATATCCATTACCTCCGCAACTTTAGACGAAATCCTCCTCGGCCTGTAAAGACCAAAGGTCTTAAACACAATATACCAGAGTGGAAGCATAATGATGAGAAGAGAGAGGTATGTAGAAAATGAAGGTATACCTTTATATACCGGGACAATAGGAAAATGAAAACGCAGATAATAAGCCAATATCCAGGAACCGGATAATGTACTTAAATCAATAAGCAGTACCAGCGTTTCAAAGAATTTACTATGTTTTTTTAACATATAAGTTAAAAGTCTAAAGACTTAACTCCGACAGAGGATTTTACTCTTTAAAGTTTTATTTTGTTCGTTATAAACAAACTTTGAAATTTCTAAACGTCAAGGTAGCTGCCATTTCTATGAGTGTGTATTTGATCGCTTTAAGAACCATCTGATCTTATTGGCCCTTAAGCGATTGATCTAAACTCATGATATTTTTTTTCAATATAGTTTTTAATATTGTCTTTAAATATTTTCCTGTCAAAAGACTCGGCATTCTTCCTGATTACCTGTTTATCAAATAAATCTTTTCTTTCCTCAAAACTGTGTACAGCATGTGCCAGGGACTCCGGGGTTTGCTCATAAAAAAACAAACCTGTAGCATTATTTGACTGTCCATTTTGACTTTTAATGTTCAGCTTGTCTTTATCTAAGGGAACAATTGTTTCCAGGGCGCCACCCTTTGCATAAGCTATTACGGGTTTCCCACATGCCTGCGCCTCCAGAGGTACTATACCAAAGTCTTCAACCCCGGGAAATATCAATGCCTTACAATTTACGTAGTGATTTCTAACCACATCATCTGGCTGCCATCCCATAAGTTCAACATTTTTACCTGCCATACTTTGTAGTTTTCTTTCTTCCTGCCCGGAACCTATTATCTTAAGTGGTAAGCCAAGTTTATTGAATGACTCAATAGCAATATCTACACGTTTATTGGGAGCCAGAGGTGAAACCATTAAATAAAAATCCCCATTAGCTGGTTTAGGTTTAAAATACGAACAATCAACCGGTGGGAATATTATGTCAGACTCCCTTCCATAATTTCTTTTAATCCTATCGGCAATGTATTTGGAAATAGCCACAAATTTGTTTACACGTTTACTGCTCGACACATCCCATTTCCTTAAATAATTTAAAACAAGAGAAGTAGATAGCCTTGTAATTGTACCGGCTCTTTCCTTCCCAAAATATAAATTGTATAAATCCCAAATATATCTCATGGGTGTAAAACAATAACAAACGTGTAATGTATCAGAACCCGTTAATACACCTTTTGCGACACAATGACTGCTTGACAGAACAAGGTCATATCCCCTTAAATCAAAACGTTCGATAGCGGCAGGAAATATTGGCAGGAGATGACGATATTTCCCCCTAATAAAAGGTAGTTTTTGAATAAAAGAGGTTCTGATGTCCATACTTTCTATAGTGTAGCAGAGGCTTCCTTTATTATGCAGCAGGGTATATAGATGAGCATCCGGGAAAAGTTCACAGAAGACTTCAAGAACCTTCTCTCCGCCACGCATACCAGTAAGCCAGTCATGTACAAGAGCAACTTTCATTTTATTAAACAACATCAATCAATAAACCTTCCCGAGATGAGCTTTGCCTGAAAAAATTCCAGCCACAAAGAAACACAAAATACGCAAAGTTAATTACAATTTGATAAAACGTACTTTCTGACCTCCAGTTTTGACGCTCAAAAATTTACCCTGTTAAATAAGATTTGAGCCGCTTTCTCAGGAACATCTTTCCAAGATGCGTCTTCAGGTATTTCTCGCGTTTTGTTGCATCGCGCTGTGAAATACACGCTTCGTAGTACACCAATTCCAATGTCCCCCGGTTCCTGGTTGAACCTACTTCACCTCTCTTGTGCTGCTCAAATCTTGACTTGAGATCTTTTGT
>CAKKPF010000301.1 GCA_919901575.1 Candidatus Brocadiaceae bacterium | reverse complement strand
GTATGTACTCTCACCGGGATGCCCAGGTACATTACCGGTATATGCGAAGTTCAGGCCTGATTCTATGGCTATGTTTCTTGCCTTTTCCAGTGTCTTTGTCGGAGTAGGCGGCAGGTTCTTTATCTTGTATGTAGGGTGAAAACGTGTGAAGTGAATGGGCACATCAGGGCCAAGATTTTTGTTTATCCATGAGCACATATCCCTAAGCTCTTTTTCACTGTCATTAAGTGTTGGTATTACGAGCATAACAATTTCGAACCATATTCCGATTTCCTTCAACGTGACCAGGGTTTCAAGGACAGGCTTTAACTCACCACTGCAGGTTTCTTTGTAAAACTTTTCTGTAAATGCTTTAAAATCTATCTTGACAGCGCTCAATTCACTGCATAATTTAACCAGAGGTTCCTTTTTAATGTATCCGTTAGAAATCATAACGCTTCCAACGCCTCCACGTTTTCCAATCTTGGCCGTATCGTACATATATTCATAAAAAACCACAGGTTCTGAATATGTATAAGCGACAGTGTCACATCTTTTCTCTTGTGCAAATCTTATCACTTCTTCGGGTGTGAGTTTAATGTTGTTTACCTGTTCGGGCCTAAATTGAGAAATTTGCCAGTTCTGACAAAATTTACATTCTATGTTACATCCTGCTGTTGCTATCGAATATGCCTTTGTACCGGGCAAATAGTGAAATAAGGGTTTTTTCTCGATAGGGTCTGTATTTATAGAACATACGCGGGAATGAACAAGTGTATAGTACCTGCCATCACGGTTTTCTCTTACACCGCAGTAACCTCTTTCCAGGTCTGCTACTTTGCACCCTCTTGGACACAGCTCGCATTCTACACGAATGTCAGGAAGCTGCTTGTAATACATGGCCTCTTTTACGGGAAATTCTTCTTCATCTTTTCCTGAGGCATTGACTTGAGAAACAAAAGGTACATAACCAGTGCAAAGTGCGCAAGTCCCTGCAATGCCGGTTCTTAAAAATCCTCTTCTTGAAATCAATTATTTACCTCACTTTTATATTATACTAAAATTCTATTTTATTTATCTTATATTGTCAAGCTGCATGTAGAGACTGTCTAATTTCATCAGCACAGAATCTAACATCATAGGTTGACAGCATATTAGCAAAGTGATACACTTTCCTTAAATTTACTGTATATTAAAGATGGAGAGAATTTCTTGTATTCATGGCAGTAAATCATTTTCGAAAGGAGGGGGTGTGAAGGATGAAGACTAAAGTATGTTATCCAGGTTTCTTACTTGTTTTTATTATGTGCGTTAATTTCACAAATGTTTCTTATTGTATTGAGTTAAATCCTACGAAAGAACAGATAGAAGATGCTATCAAACTTGGAGAATCTAATCCGGGGAAGAAAATCTTTGAGGCAGGGTTCGTTAAGCAGGCAATATTTGGAAACTGGCCTAATTATGGCGGAGGCATGGTAAAGACCAAGCTGGTTGATCTTGCCGTAATGTCAGCCATGAAGAGAATAGCAAGAAAGACTTTAAGCGAAGAAGAGGCGCTTAACGTGATGGAATCAAATGAGTTGACAATCAGTTATAGAGGAGGCGATGATGTTTTCAGGATCAAATTGAGACAGGGCGAGGTATTGATAGAACCGGCAAGTATGAAGAGACCTGAAATGGGAGGCAAGGATCCAAAGGAACACGCCGTTTTTTTCATGGTAAGCTTTCCGTATTCAAAACTCGATCTGGATGCGAAAGCTACGATTATGGTTATAAAGGATTTTGGAGAAGAAAAATATGAGGTTGATTTTTCAAGGATTAAGTAAACTTTGTTTTTAGACACGGGAATATTTTGCTGAATTAAAGGGGATAAGTGAATTTCCAGAAACATGTACTATTATTAATTACACTTGTATTTTTTCCTATTGGTTGTACAAGCGCCAATTTTGCAAAGATATCTATAAATGAGTATCTGCCGAAGAGTGAGAGCGCTGTGTTACCGGTATTAACAGGGGATTCTGATTTGATCTATGAGAGAATTGGAGTAGTCTTTGTTTACGGAGGGAAAACACTGACAAAAGAACAGATAAACGATAGTTTGAGAGATCAGGCTGGAAAGGTGGGCGCCGATGCTATAATTTTTGCCAAGTATAAAGATATAGAGTCTTCCAGGTATTTTGAATCTTATGGAAGCGCTTTTGTAGATTTTAATTGGGCAAAGAAACACGGAACAGGCAGTTGGTTGATGAAAGGGAAGCCGGTTGGAGCCGGTCTTGCCATAAGCTACAAGGATTCAAAAAATAACATTAAGAATTTAAACATCAAAAAGGAGGAAGATTAAATGCCAATCGTAAAACAATTAACAATTCTTCTTGAGAATAAGCCCGGTTCACTGTCAAATGTATGTTCTGCGCTGGCCAGTAAAGACATAAATATCCTGGCAATGTCGGTACTGGATACAATAGATTCAGGACTCATCCGCATGGTAGTTGACGATCATGAGCATGCGGTAAGCATTCTTAAAGAGGAGGGGCTTAATGTGATCGAGACCGACGTATTATCGCTGGAAATGACACATAAACCTGGCACCCTGGCAGAGATAACCAAACAACTCTCTAAAGCAAGGATAAATATTGAGTACGCCTATGTCAGCGTTCCTCCTGGTGATGGACAATCCACGGGCATCTTCTGGGTATCAAATCTGAAAAAGGCGTCAGAGATACTTGAAGGGTGAGTTACATTTCGTTTAGTAGGGGTTTAAAATCTTAAACCCCTACTGACAGGTTAGTTGCCTATTTACTCCCGCAGCATTTCTTATACTTCTTTCCGCTGCCACAAGGGCATGGATTGTTTCTTCCGATTTTTGGTTCTGAATTAATCGTCTTTTCTTTTCCTTATCCCTTTCAATACCAGCCTTCATCCTCTCCGGCAGCAGATATTTTAGCGCTTTATAAGTATCAGGATGTTCTTTCTGTATCAGTTTATTGTACTCATAGGTTTTCTTCTTGTTTCCTAAAGAATCATAGACCGCAGTCAGAAAGTTTTTGAACGAAAAACTCACCTGCCGCCGTTTTTTGGTGGTCAGATGGAGTGAATAGTTATAATTGTTTTTTAGTCTTTCAAGAGTTCTTCTGCTGTTACAAATGAGACTTTCTTTCTTTTTTCTTTTTTCTCAAATAAATCTACTATCTCTATATCTTTCATGTTTTCGTAAAGTTCAAGTAACGACTTTTTTATCAGAGTTGATCTGTCGGCATGAAAATATTCGGATAATTGCTTTAGTCTTTTATCCTCATCTTTGTTTAATCTGACGGATATCACTCCCATTGACGATAAACCTCCTCTCTTTTGGCAATTGATATAACAAAATAATTCCCGTTCTCTATGTAGAAAATAGCTCTGTACTTCCCTTTCCTTAACCGGTAATAAGTTCTTTGCCCTGATGATTTCAGTTTTTTGATGTCAAAAAGTCCTAAATCATTGGTGGTGTCTATTGCAACAAAAGCGTTATTGATTCTTTTGAAGACATCCTTTGGAACAATTCCTTTTGAAACGGATTTCTTGACATCGCTTTCGTAAAAAATCATGTTATATGTTTACATTGTAATACAATATTTGTCAAATCTTTTTTTTAAGTTATAACGTAAAGCTAAGGGGCGCGGCGGCTTTTTGCCGCGTCCCTCTTGAGCGCCTTGTTAGGCAAATATGGAATTATCCAGTTATCTTTAAATTTGCTGACTTGCGCGTGTGCCGTCGAGGGATGTCCTTCGTTAAGTCAGAAATCAAACGGTGGAAATTCCCATGTGCATTCCTGGACATATTGCACACAATTCCCATTTGAGTCCCATGCCCTACACACTTTCTTACATACCAACCGCCCAGGGATACGAAACTCACTATTCTTTTTTGCCACGCTGATAACAAGACCCTCTCGGAACCTCGCCAATTCTTCACCATTATCGTCAATTATCGCTTGTCCATCATTCGAAAGCCTAAGTCCAGAAAGAGAGAATCCTTGTTTCGTCTCAAATTTCTCATTAAGGCAGTCACCGCTGCATGTTACTGAAACTGGCGCTCACACTTACCGCACGTTCCAGACAGAGTTGAGGGACCAGCGAGACCTCCAGGAACATGACCGCAGTCACCCACATAAGCGTCACAATGATTACAGTACATACTCTTTGACATGACTTATCCTCCTTCTCTTTTTGCCTAACATTGCGGCTCAGGCGCGGCGGGTACGCCGTCGCCTGCAGCTGGTTCGGCTCACACCTGACATGTTTTGCAGGGAACTGTCGGAATACACTTTATCGGCTTGCGTATTGCACCTGGCAGTTCCGTGGTCGCCTGGCATCGGTCGATAGGCGTGTTCCATAGTTCGATGACTATTTCCGGGGTAACAGCCGATACTTGTCGCCCGAGTTCTCGCGCGAATTCCACACTTTCCTTCACTGACAGGTCCTTGCGATGCTTCTCATAGAAGGGCGCAAGCATCTGCGTCACGCTTCGTTCTGACCAAAACAAAGCCTCGTTCTCTTGTGGATCGATATCCACTTCCTTCTTGGTGCCGTCGGCGTACTCGAACTCAACCGTCACCCGTGTTACCTTTACACGCTTCTCGTTCATCGCTTCTCTCCTTTGTTGTTGCCTAACGAAAGAGTTCAGTTGCCGGGGCCGCTGCAACGACTACATGTCGCGCGAAACCGGAATGCGGCCCCGGTCAGCTTCAGCCGTGCCGTTAGACCTTTTCCCCCGTAGCTGGTCCCGCTTTGGAATCCACCAGATGCTCCGAAAATAGAACGCCAAGACGTTCGTCACGGGTGTTCAATCCGAGTTCCAGTCGCCCTAGCATGTACTCGATCTTTGGCCGTACCTTGTCATCCAGGCACGACAACACGTACGCGATGAAATCATCGATAACGGCCAGTTCCTCAAACACCTTGTCCACACCGACGGCTTGGCGTTCAATACCGAGGGACCGTTGCCACATTGATCGGTACTCCTTAAACACCGGAACCGTCCCATGAAAATAGACTTCGTTGAATTGCAGTTTCTTGGGATCGACGTTTCCATGTAGGAGATCGTTCCGCTCATTCACAACCGAGTGGTAGCGACCACATACTTGGTTGGAGTAGTCAATAGTCTGCTTAAACCCGGTACAGTTTATGGAAAGGCTCTTCACTCGAATGTCTATGTTCTGTTTGATGGCGTTTTAATTCAATA
>CAKKPF010000300.1 GCA_919901575.1 Candidatus Brocadiaceae bacterium | reverse complement strand
GGGCAGGCAAAGTTCAGGTCTATCAGGTCGAATCCAATATTAACAAATGATTCAGCCGCTACTGCCATCGTTTCAGGATTTGAACCGAGGATCTGGGCGCCGACAGGGCCTTCATCCGCCCCAGGGCGGGAATACAGCCTGTCAAAGGCTTTCCTGTGCAGAGCGATCTTATCGAGCATGACGCCTGTATACGTAAGCGGCGCACCATACTTGCGGGCAAGCACGCGCATAGCCCTGTCCGTATATCCGCTTAAGGGCGCCTGGAAGAACGGTAGATCAAGGCTGATATCACCCAATTTTAACATTATTTGATCCGACTCTTAATTATGAAATTAATAAAAGTTTCCATTCTAAAATAAATATGACTTTGATGCAATAGAGCAATGGGATAAAAATGCATCCGGAAGCAAGAGATAAAGCCAATATCGCAAACCAAGGGTCACCTTGACAGGTTGTCCGAGAATACAAAAGCAGAAAATTCTGGTGTTGATATCAAAGGGTTTATGACTAGTAAATCTGTTAAAATACCTATTCTTGGATATCTCAAGGCGACCCCTGATCCTCTATCTCTGGACTTCCGTCAAATATGTTTTGATAGATTTCAACAGTTCAAGTTTTATGAGGATCATGAGAAAGAAACTAAAGATTACAAATAATTGTTATATATTAGCATCAGGAATGGCGGTTTCATCAATTCTTCAACCAGTTTCCAACCAAGCCTGAATGTGGAAAGCGCGACAACGAAGACCATCATAATAATAAGAGCACTGATAATAGCTTTCTCAAAAGTCTTAAGTTTTTTGATCATGTTAAAACTCATCGTATTCTGCTAAATTTTTCTTGCTCTAAATAGGATTTAATATATAACATAAAATGCAAATTTCAGCTTTAACAAGAATAATAACATTACAGGGAAGAGTCGAGGAATTTTCAGCTATACTTTAAAGGCTTACAAATTGTGATTTATCAAATGAATCGTGTTCCCGCATGCAGCCGGTGTCGTGGAAACCTGCCCGCCAAACAAACCGTCGGGTAAAAAGGTCTCCGCTACAGTGATGATGTATAACTTTAACAATCACAATTTATGAGCCACTTAAGTATAACTACCTTTTCTCAAGGTTTCTCTGGTTATGTTCGTTCAAAGAAACCGTAGGTTAACATACAATCTTACGATACGAACAATTTATCTGCACATACGTGTACAATTTTTTGGAGATTAACTGAAAAATGATAATTAAAAAACCCAAATCTAAAACTAGCAAACCACGAAGCGCGGGACTATTACAATCAATAGGTCCTATTGAGAATCTTGAAAGCTATGTCAAGGCAGATTGGTGGAGAGAGATTTTTAATGCCAATTATTTAAGAACCGATGCCGATGTTGTAGAAGATCAAACCATTACCAAGACAGAAATCGATCTGTTCCTGAATATATTGTCCCCGTCAAAAGAGAGTGTGATTTTGGATTTATGCTGTGGACAGGGCCGCCACTCCCTGGAACTGGCGAGAAGCGGGTTCAAAAACATCTTTGGTCTTGACCGTTCCCATTATCTGGTTAATAGAGCAAGATCAATCAATCGAAAAGAAGGATATAACGTCACCTACAAGGAGGGAGATGCAAGAAAATTGCCATTTCTTCCTGATACCTTCGACTATGTGCTTGTAGCAGGTAATAGTTTTGGTTATTTTGAAACAATTGAGGACGATATAGCCATTCTTCGAGAGGCGATGCGGGTTCTCAAGCCATTCGGGAAATTGCTTATAGATATTACAGACGGTTGCTATATGAAAGACAACTTTCAGCCCCGGAGCTGGGAATGGATCAATAAGAACTATTTTGTGTGCAGGGAGCGTTCTCTTTCAGAAGATAGTGAACGACTAATATCAAGAGAAGTGATCAGTCATGTAAGAAAAGGGGTAATTGCAGATCAGTTCTACGCTGAAAGGCTTTACACAAGAGAAAGCGTAAGTGATCTGCTGAAAAGGTCAGGATTTGTAGACATAGATTTCCATGCTGAACTGTCTACTGATTCGCAAAGAAAACAGGATCTGGGGATGATGGAAAGACGTGTTATCATTACTTCCGTGGTCAGGAAGGAATGGACTCCTGTAAAAAAGCGGCAAATAGTCGCGAAGACAATTGCCGTAACGATGGGTGACCACCGAAAACTTGACAGAGTAAAACCCAGCGGGAGCTTTGATGAAGATGACTTTTTCACAATCAATGAATTGAAAAAGACGTTAGCAGGATTAATGGAATATAATTTTGTCTACTTCGATAAACATGATACGCTGATTAATGATATCAGTAAGAATACGAACAAATTTGATTTTGCCTTCAATCTGTGTGATGAAGGCTTCAACAATGACGCCACAAAAGAACTGCATGTTCCTTCCTTACTGGAAATCCTCAATATTAAATATACGGGTGGAACCCCACAATGCCTTGCGTATTGTTACGATAAATCACTTGTCAGAGGGATTGCCAAAGAGATGGGCCTTCCCATTCCTCGTGCCTTTATTGTCAATCCTGAGGACACGAATTTTATTGAATTGCAAATAGACTTTCCGGTAATTGTGAAACCGAATTTCGGAGATTCCAGCATTGGAATCAATCAATATAGCGTGTGCAACAATTTCGAAGAATTGGAAAATGCCCTTTTACATGTGCGTAAGAATATGGGCTATGACAAACCTATTATTGTAGAAGAATTTCTTGAAGGAGAAGATATCAGCGTCGGCATTATAGGCAATCCTCCTGACTCATATATAGCGCTTCCAATTATTAAGGAAGACTATTCAACATTACTTCCTGATCTGCCAAAAATTTGCGGTTATGAGGCTAAATGGGAACCTGATTCTCCATACGGCATGATAACCTCTGTTCCAGCGAATTTACCTGAAGATACAGATAGGTTCCTGATTGCAAGCTGTGTTAAACTTTTTGAAAGACTTGAATGTCGTGACTATGCCAGGTTTGACTGGCGATTGGATGCAAATGGAACGCCAAGACTGCTTGAAGCAAATCCGAATCCGGGCTGGTGTTGGGATGGTCACCTGGCAAAAATGGCTAAATTTGCCGGGCTTTCTTATGCCGAAATGTTAGACAGTATTTTGAAAGCAAGTGAGGTGCGTTTTAACAAAGCAGACAAAAATATATAATCCTTTTCAGATATAATAACTCCCAATTATCAGGGGAAGTGCCAGTTTTACTTAAAAACTAATTACTCCAATATTCCGTTTCTCTATCTATTCTTCTTGCCAGTTCACTGGTATATTGTCTGCCGAGTGATTCGGCATGTTTTTCTATCCAATCCGTAAGCCTTGTTTTGCCAATAATCTTGTCAATTGTTTGAACGAGTTCCCGCATGAAATCGATGTAGCGGAAACTTTAAGCTTGCTACAGTAATGATATGTACATAATTACAATATGTCAGCAACTTGAGCATAATCACGGGTTACATGTTTGACATGGTATTGCCCCGTCTTGTATAGCATGTTCCCTGGACAGAAATTCTATTATATCTTCAGATTTATCAGTTAGCTCTACACAATTGCGGCGATGAAATGAACGCAAATGCTTTGAGGCGTAGACGCGTCCGCTGTGTGGTTTTTCTGCCTGTGTGGCAGGTAAGGAATTTGATTCCGGCTTCAGTGCGCTGTCCCATGTAGACATTAACCGTTCATGATAGTACCTGGCCTCGGAGTGTTTACCCTGAGTATTGTAAAGTACCACAAGATTATTCAGCAATGTGGCCATATCGGGATGGCCAGGCTTCAGGACTTTTTCATTTATAACTAACGCCCGTTTATAGAGTTGCTCCGCCTCGGCATATCTGCCCTGAGAGAAGTAAAGAGTTGCCATGTTGCTCAGGGATGCAGCTACATCGGAATGATCCGGTCCCAGGGTCCTTTCCCTTATTACCAGCGCCTGTTTATAAAATTGCAATGACCTGGCGTATTTGCCTAACGCTTTGTATATCCCTGCCAGGTTATTAAGGGAAGTAGCATATTCAGGATGGAATAGTCCATGGGTTTTTTCACTTATTGCAAGCGCCGTTTTAAGAAGTGGTTCGGCTTCAGTGTATTTACCTTGAGCGTGATAGGTTAGGGCAAGAATATTTAGAGTTGCCACTACACTATCCTGGTCTGTTTCCGGTGTTTTTTCCTGTATTGCCAGTGTTCGTTTGAATAGTGGTATTGCTTCCTCATACATGCCCTGGGAGTAATAAAGTGATCCCAGTCTGTTCCTTGATGTTATAACTATGAGTTTGTTGAGGCCAAAGGCCTTTTCCCTGATCTCCAGTATTCGCTTGTACAGAGGTATACACTCTGTATGTTTGCCCTGGGCCTGGTAAAGTAACGCCAGATTGTCAAGATCAGTTGCAACATCAGGATGATCGTTGCCAAGCGCCTTTTCATCTATTTTCAGTGCTTGCATGTAAATAGACTCTGCATCTGAATATTTGCCCTGAGAAAAATAAATCAACCCCAGAATGCTCATAGATTTTGCCAATCTGGGATGATCTGAACCAAATGCCTCCTCGGCAACTTTTAATGATTCTTTAGCTGTGTTCACTGCCTCCGAATATTGCCCTTGTTTATTAAGCACAAGAGCCTTTGTCTCCATATCGGTTAACAAATCTTCCCGGGCATATGCAGGTAAAGTAAATAATACGACCAGCGTTATCAATAAGGCAACCTTTGTCGTGTGAATTACCAGAAGTATTACGTGGTTTCCAAATGTTGTAATGGGTTTAATCATTGATGTAATTGAATCCGTATCTGGAGGAAATTCCTGAATTCCTAAATCTCTCAATATTTATAATAATGACTCGTTCTGGTTATGTTAATATATAAATAATTTGATAATTGTTAATCAGAATATTAAGATGTAAATCTAGAAAATACATGTAACAAATCGTATGCATTTTATCAAGCATGAAACAGCCGGCATTACCGAAGGGAGCAAGTTTATAATGTTAAGAAACGCACATGTAAATGACATAGAAGAGATGAATAAATTAGTAAATCATTTTGCTAAAAAAGACCTGATGCTGCCAAGGTCATTGAGTGAGCTATATGAGAATGTTCGCGATTACTATGTATGCGTTGAGAATGGCAGCATAATCGGGTGTGCGGCATTACATGTTTTCTGGAAAGATCTGGCAGAGATCAAGTCAGTTGCTGTTAAAGAAAACTATCAAAGAAAAGGAATCGGCAGGCAGCTTATACAAAAGTGCCTTGAAGAAGGGAAGGCGCTTGGCATAAACAGGCTGTTTGCCCTGACTTACATCCCGGAGTTTTTTGAGCGTATGGGTTTTAAGCGTGTGGACAAAGAGCTTCTACCTCATAAAATTTGGTCGGAATGTGTAAAGTGTTACAAATTTCCCGACTGTAATGAAGTTCCACTAATGATTGAAATCTAGGTAGTTGTAATTTCTCGCAAAGGCGCAAATTGATTAATTATTGTTTGAAGATTGTTGCTTAGCGAGAAACCATTTGGACTATTCCTGTCCCAGATTTGATCTTATATCTTCCAGTATCTTGTATCCGCCTCTTCCCAATAGCTTATTTGCAAGCTCAATTCCCATAGTAGAGAAATCATCTACCTTACCATTAACAGTATCTCTAATGACGGTAGTTCCATCTAGTGAGCAAACAACCGCTTCCATCTTCAGATTGGATGGGTATATGACTTCTGCGTGAGCGCCTATTGGAATCTGGCATCCTCCCTGGAGTCTTGCAAGAAGGGCTCTTTCCGCCTTTATTTCAAACATAGAATTATAGTCAATTAAGCTTCTTATTAAATTTTTGACCTTTTCATCTATTTCCCGGATTTCTATGCACAGCGCTCCCTGGCCTACGGCAGGAAGCATTATATCATACGGTATTATTTCACTTGCCTTATCGGCAAGGCCAAGCCTAATCAGACCCGCCCTGGCTACAAGTATCGCATCAAGCTCGTCCGAATCTAATTTCTTTAATCTGGTATCCAGATTGCCTCTCAAATCAACTATTTCAAGGTCTGGCCTGACGGCAAGAACTTGTGATCTGCGTCTTAGGCTGCTTGTTCCAAGCTTTGCGTTTTTAGGAAGGTCTTTTAACGATACGTTACCTCTGCTGATTAGAACGTCGTGCGGGTCTTCACGTTTTGTCACCGCACCGATTTCCAGACAGTCCGGAATCTCTGTGGGCACGTCTTTCGCGCTGTGTACAACCAGATCAACTTTTTTATCAAGAAGGGCATTTTCCAGCTCCTTTGTGAACAATCCTATGTTTCCAATCTTTGAAAGGGGGACGTCAGTTATCTTGTCACCCGTTGTCTTTATTATTTCGATAATAAATTCTATTTTCTTATTAGCCTCTTCCAGTTGTGATTTTACCCAGTTAGCCTGGATTAAGGCCAATTTGCTCCCTCTAGAACCAATAACTATTTTATTTCTATTTTCCAACTATCCGCTCCCATCTGTTTTAAATAAATGAATATTACGGTTTAAAATTTCACTCGTACTATTTGTCTCATAAATCAATTTTCTTGTCAATACTTTTTAGTGTTAGAATGTCGAGAGATGCACAGATACATCTGAGTAAGTCGGTGTCCTTATTATGTTGCCGGGTGCATTTGTACTTGATGAAAAGCTAATGTCAGTCTATAATCCCCTTGGTGAGAGGACAATTATAAAATGATAGAAATAAAACCTGTTGATAAAGTAAATGCTACGGTCAGGGTGCCAGGGTCGAAAAGCTATACGAACCGTGCATTAATAGCAGCCTCGCTTGCTTCAGGCGAGTCAGTAATAAAGAACGCCCTGTTAAGCGAAGATACACGGGTTATGATTTCGTGTCTTAATGAAATTGGTGTATACGTCAAGAGCGTTCCAGGAGAAAATGCCTTAATCGTAAAAGGGTGTGAGGGAACGATACCAGTGGAGAGGGCAAGGTTATTTGCAGGTAATGCAGGGACTGTCGTGCGCTTTATGACGGCAGTCTTGACTCTTGGTAACGGGCAATACGAGATAGACGGTATCGAACGAATGAGAAAGAGACCCATACAGCAATTGATTGATGCTTTAAACCGGCTTGGCGCCGATGTGGTTTCAAAGGAAGGTACAGGCTGCCCTCCTGTTCTAATAAATGCCGGCGGATTAATGGGTGGAAGAGTCGAGATACCGGGTAATGTCAGCAGTCAGTATATCAGCGCTATCCTTTTGAGTGCGCCTTATGCAGACAATGATGTTCGTATTATAATTACCGACTACCTTGTATCAAAGAATTACGTTGATATGACTATAGATGTTATGAGTAAGTTTGGGGTAGGAGTGGAAAGGGATTCGTATAGAGAATTTTGTGTTAAGTCAGGCCAGAATTATAAAGGTTGTAAATATATTGTAGAACCTGACGCATCAGGCGCCTCATATTTCTTTGCTGCTGCCGCTATAACTGGCGGCAGGGTTAAGGTTGAAGGTTTAGGTGAAGATTCACTGCAAGGTGACGCAAAATTTATTGATATCCTGAGAGATATGGGGTGCAGTGTAAGAAAGGCATCGGACTGGCTGGAAGTTGAGGGGGGAAAATTAAGGGGAGTAGATGTGGACATGAATGACACTCCGGATGTCGTACAGACCCTGGCGTCTGTTGCAGTCTTTGCAGAAGGGAAAACGCGCATAAGAAACGTTAGAAATCTTCGTTACAAAGAGACAGATCGCATTACGGCTATTGTTAACGAACTCAAGAAAGTCGGCGTAGAAGTAAGGGAGTTTGAGGACGGCCTGGAGATTAATCCATCACCTCCACATTCCGCTGAAATATCAACATATAATGACCATCGCATGGCGATGAGCTTTGCCCTTATAGGCTTACGAACAGAAGGGATAAAAATAAAGAATCCAGAGTGTGTTGAAAAAACATTCCCTGATTTCTTTGAAAGACTGGGGAAATTATATTACTGAGCGTATATGTGATTTGCCTTTGATACGATAGGAGTTATTTATCAGAAATTTCTATACTATTTTCATATTTACTATTGTCCTGTCTGTTGCTGCTGTCAGGCCGGTAAATGCGCTGCTGCCCGAGGATCTTGTGGTTGTGTACAATCAAAACATGCCGGAGAGTAAAGACGTTGCTCAATATTATGCCTTAAAGAGGGGAGTGCCAATCTCTAATCTTGTCGGAGTTGATGTGCCTGAATCTGAAGATATCCTCAGGGTTGACTATGAAGCAAATATGATCCCTCCAATCCGCAGTGTTATTAAAAAGCGAATGCTTATAGGACACAACCCTGCCATTCTCCTTGTGTATGGAATTCCTCTTCGTATAGAAGGTATAAGTAAACCAGAATTATACAAACAATATGAGGAATTAACAGATGATAAGGTAGGGGAGTATAAGCGACTGGTTCAGCAACAAGGGAGACAGCTTGAAAAGTTGATTAATAAAGGACAGGTAACAACAATAATCTACGAAAAACAGAATATAGAATCCATATCAACACTGGAAATTATTAAGAGTGTTAATAAAACCACCCTGAAAGCATCCGAATATCTTAATAAGTATGTTCCGGCATCGGAAATGGATGCCTATTCGAATGTAGTTTCGCTCCTGTTCAGGATGACCGGAATGTCTCCTATTGTTAATAATGTTAAAAATCAGATTTCTTTAATGGAAGACAAAGACAGGATTATATTTTTACGCAATAATAATCTATTAAAATTTAATGCGATCCTTAACAGCCAACTTACAGAGATACAATTCAGAGGTTTTACTCCTGAAAAGGCCATTGAAGCGTCTACCATTGTACGCATGGTCAATGGCGTGGTTGGCGAATTATTGTTTTGGGAAGCCCAGCGTACAATGAAGAATGCAGAGACGACGTCTGCCTCAGTGGATAGTGAATTAACATTGGTTCTTGCCACAGACTTTCAACTTTCCAACTGGTTGTTAAATCCATTTCTGGAAAAGTGTGACAACTTCCCGGGAATTGAATTGTTAAGGAGAAAGACAATTATGGTAGGCCGTCTGGATGCTTCCTCACCTGATGTAGCCAAACGCATGGTTGATGATGCCATGGAAACAGAGAAAGCCGGGCTTGCGGGAACTGTATATATAGATGCCC
>CAKKPF010000299.1 GCA_919901575.1 Candidatus Brocadiaceae bacterium | reverse complement strand
CGTCTCTGTCTCGAAAGGCACTAAACCGGAAATTTTATACTTAATGGGTGAGGTTTTTGAAGATGATAATAAAATTAAATTTATTGACGATAACCTGGAAAACAAAGTCAAGTTTCTGGACCTGTTAGATAAAATCAGAATGCTGAAAGACGTTGACCATCCCAGGTTAAAGGAGAGAAATATTTATGGCTTCGAAACGGCATTGGGACTTGCTATACAGGGCTTAGGTCTTGGCGAAATCAAAATAAATCTGCTCCCGCTTGAATATGTTAAGGAGAGGCATGTATCAAAACATAAAATATTTGCTTGCGTTATTGCAATTTTAATTTTTTTGAGCTTTTTAACACAAAGTATTAAAGATTATATAACCTGGCGGCACCTTTCGAAGAGTGTCGATACCGTAAACGAAACATTTAATAAGGTAAAAAAACTGGAAAGAGATTACAACGATATAGAGAAAAAAGTTAAAGCAGGGGAAGAAAACTTACATGTATGGAAGACAATAGGCATTCAGGGGAGTTTCTGGATAGATGTTATTAACAAAATTATAGACTCCTTTCCGGAAAAGGTATATTTGTTAAGCATAGAATCCGTATGGGAAATCCCTCATACTGATAAGAAGGAGAGGATAAGCGGTAAAGGCTTTTTTGAAAAGGCCGAAGAAAATACGTCTAAAAATATTGATACGTCGAAAGAAGCGTTGATTATAAGTATTAAGGGAGAAAGTTACGAACCAGAGGTATCGTACATAGAAGGAAAAGTTAAAATCCCTATAGAGAATTTAACATTGTTTGATCAGAAGACACTCGCATTCATTGATGTAAGAGTGGTGCTGGGTTCTGTACATCATGTTACGGTTATAGACAAAAAAAGCGTATCGGAAGACATGGCCCACGGCATAAAAGACCTGCCGATTTCCTTTGAAATACAATGTATAGTAAATCCAATATTGACACAAATAATGTAGGGGCGTACCCGCCCCTGCGTATAGTAAAAAAGTCGCCGTAGGCCTAATTTAATGTATAGGAATTTCAAAGTTGTGTTTGCAATGTCTCAAATAAAACCCTAAAGGGTAAATTCCTCTGTCGGAGTTAAGGCTTTAGCCTTTTAACTTAATTTTAAGGGTATGGATGGTTAAGTGAATATAACGGATATAAAAAAAAATATATTCTGGATATCTATAGGGGGAGGAGTGATTTTTGTGACAGCCTTTTATATTTTTGCCGTGAACCCTTTCAGGGTGAAAAATATTAAGAAGGTTGAGATAATTGAAGACGTACTGACTAAATTAGAACTATACGAAAGAAAGGGTTTTAAGATTCGCAGTGAAAAATGGATACAGGCGGAAGAGGCCAAATTAGAGATGATCAAGAAGCTCCGGTTAGAAAGTGAGGAATTTTATAAAGAACAGGATCGTCAACTGGAAAAGATATGTACTTCTGTTGATGGAGAGGAGATTAAGGACGAGGCTTTATGGAAAAACAGGTATATTCAGGGCGTAAATGTTCTCCTGGGCAAGATAAAAAGGCGTAATGTTTCATTAAGTGAAAACGCACTGCCATTTAAAGAATGGAAATCTGAAATCCCTACATGGGAATACATTATCCCCGAGCAGAAAAGATTTTGGATTACGGAAGAACTGATAAATATAATACTGAAGGAAGAATTAAAAGTCCGCTATCTTGAAGGTATTAATTACGGAGTGGAAAGATTTGTCTCCGCCAATGCTTACGTTGAATTGTGTGATATTATTCCTTTTACTATAAAGGTAAGTATGGACGTTGAAGGCCTGCTTTTTTTAATTAACGAATTTCTAAAATCAAAGATATGCTTTGAGATAGAGACCGTTAATATAAGAAGATCGGTACAGAAAGAAAATATTCAATCTTCTTCCACAGTGGATGTTGTTGTTGCGGCGTATGTTCTGGATTTTAAGATATAATAGTGAACAATTGCGACGAAATATGGTATGAACGAAGTATAAAGGTATAGGGGAAATAACAGGGTTAAAATGGGCTATTAATAATGGAGACTGCACAAAAAGAAAAAGTATATGGTTATTTGTTTAAAGTAGTTTTATCTTTGATTTTGCTTTTTTGCTTATATAATGTTGTTAGTATCTTTTTCCTTTCTCCCTTCAGGGGGAAAAAGCTGCAGTCAAGAATTTCTAGCGCCGTTAATACTATAGAATCCAATATAAGACGCGCAGGCCCGGAAAATATGGAAGAGATAATTTACGAGCCGCAGATGGTGAATAAAGTTAAAGGTTCTCCCCTGTCAAAACAAATTGAAAGGACTTCGATTTTTGTCGGACCTGTAAAGACAAAAACAGAAATAGTTCAATATGAAAATATTGAAGAGCCTGCTAACTTAGAAATCGTTTTTAAAGGCCTGGCCGATAACCTTGCTTATATCAATATAAGAAGAGAGATAGATGGACAATGGCATGAACACGGATTTCCAACAAAGATAGGCGAGATAATAGGCGGGGAAAAAATTTTGGGTGGGAAAACGCTCGATTTTACAACAAATTATGTACTGCAAGACATAGTCTACAAAGCACAAAGGCCGACAACATTAATGAAAAATGTGGTTATATTAAATGACTCCGGAGAATTTGCCGGAACCACTATGGTGCCGGGCGAGACATTTATGAAATCTACTTCTAAGATTAAGTATAAAGATGAGAATGGTAACACAAAAGAATTATGGTTAAAGGAATCTGCAAAAACTATAAAAGTAGAGGAAGAAGAAATCGTTGAGGATGATAAGGCAAAACCCGCTGAGCCAAAAGAAGGGGTTGCAATAGATGATGCGACAAAGCAAAAGGAAATATTAGACAAAGTAAGAAAGCCATTTGATGAGGAGGCAGAAATAATAAAATCAATTTTACAAGAAGTAGAAATTGGAAGCGGATTAAACTAAATTCTTTATTTCACGTAGAATAGCAATAAAGTCATTTACATTGTTAATTTGAAGCAGCCCTTTAGTATGACATCCTGAGTCTTTCGTCTCCGTCATTCCGGGAGTTGCGAAGAATATCATCAAGGTTGCTCGTATCAGGCTGCGAAAAATAGCCTTACTGTTGATACATCAGGAAAAATACCATTCATGAAAGCTATCCGGATAAAAATCACAGCGATTGTAATAATTTACTCCCTCCTCATGATAAGTGCATGTCAGACCACGTCAAAAAAGGTGATCGATGAAAAAAGTGATAAAGAGTCAGGAATAACCGAAGAAAATTTACCCAACCCTCAATCGAGTTCCCGCTATAAAGATGTATCAGAACAATTGCAAAAAGAGGAAAAGGCGGATTCTTCCGAAGTATTAAAGAAAAGAGATATCAGGAGAATGGGAGATAATATAACGCCTAAGAAACAGATAGAAGCCCCGCCTGTAAAAATTTCAGATAGCATGCGGAATCAGATGATTCGAGATGCAAGGCAGGCAACAAAAGAGCAAAGATATATAGATGTTGTCCAGATAGCCAATGCGATCTTGAGGGACAGGCCTGGCGATGAAGCCGCCATTGCCTTGAGGGAAAATGCCCTGGCGTTACAGGAAGATTTGAGACACAAAAAAGTAATGGCGCAAATAGAAAAAGCCGATGCAAGCGAACGCAATAAATATTTAGAAAACCTGCGGGAAAAGTCAATACCTTATAATGATTTAATGCAGTTTACGGACGAAGATAAATGGGAAGGCATTAAGGGAAGAACACAGAGAGAAGATCCTGAAAAAAGACTTAAGGAAAACCGTGAGCATACTGAAAGGCTGAAGCTGGCGCCATCTCCATCTCAAAAACCCATTCCCCAGGAAATGAAAATGAAATTGGGGGAAAAGTTATCAATCGAGTTTATAAATACTCCGCTTCGTGACGTAATCTCATTTCTTCAGGAAAAGTCAAAGATGAATTTCTTTTTAGATAAAAATATACCAGATTCAGACGTAAACATAAAACTTGATAATGTTCCACTTTCTGTGATATTAGAATACATTTTACCAAAGGGTTTGGGTTATGTAGTGAAGGATAATATAGTTCATATTACTTTGGAACCATTAGAATTGAGGGTTTATGATGTTCGCGATTTACTCATAAACCTGGAAGACAGACAAAGCCTGACGGCACAGGTGGAAGCGACTGAAGTGGCAGAGGGAGCCTCTTCTAAAGGAGAGGGCAAGGATACCTTTGACAGGGTTCAGGAGATTATTAATCTGATAACCAGCACTATAGAGCCTGCATCATGGTCGGCGAATGGAGGGAAGGGCATGATAGCGTCACGAGAGGGGATGCTGGGCGATATCGTAGTTACCCACATACTTGGAGTACACAAAGAGATAGAAGGCATCCTTGCCGCTCTGAGGTCTTCTGCAGACCTTCAGGTAAGCATCGAGGCGCGTTTTATTGCCGTCTCAGATAATTTTCTGGAGACCTTCGGACACAATATTGCTGATTTGGATACAACTCAGCAGTCGGCAAGTAAACGAAGGGGTATCTTTACAGAGACTGGCTCGTTCTCAGACGTGGGAGTGAGTGCAACTTCACCAGCAACAAGTGGATTAAATCTTACCTATCAAATATTTGATGGATTGTTCCTTAAAGGATTTTTGAAAGCCGTGCAGGAGAGTGATGAGGCTGAAACAATTACTGCCCCAAAGATAACCCTGTCTAATACTCAGAGAGGAACTATTAAGGTAGTTACAACAACAAGTTATATAAAGAGTTTTACAATTGTGAGCCAGACACCTGAACCTGTGATGGCCGAAATAGACGACGGTACCACATTTAACGTAAGGCCCGTTGTAAGCGCTGACAGGAAATATGTCTATCTGGAAGTACATCCAGTTATCACTGCTGTTACATTTACAAATACAAATTTTGTAACCGGTGGTGCCAGCACATCAGGAGGTGGAACTACGGCAGCCAATACCAATACAATACAGCGCCCTACAACCGTTAAGCAGGAATTATCAGTTACGGTCTGTGTCCCTGATAAAGGCATCCTTATGATTGGCGGTTTGGGCAAAAGTTCAGAAACGAAAACGTCAAAAGGCGTTCCAATTCTTTCCAAGATTCCTATTGTAAAAAGGATATTTTCCAGTAACACAACTGACAGAGATATTACTACCGCAGGTAATCTGATCATACTCATAAAGCCGACCATCCTGATTAGAGAAGAGGAGGAAGCCCGTGCCTTTGCAAAAGAAAAGAGAGAAGTAGAAGTCAGATTTCCAACGTATGGAAAGTAATGTCCATTTCCAGTTTGTTCTATTATATTTACACAATACAATACATCAAAAATACAAACATTAATTTCTGGAGGTTGTGAACATGCTTAAGAAATACGGATTAAACACAATTCTGCTTGGAGTGGTTATAGTGTTGCTCGTGCTTGTATTAACTAAGACTTCGACTAATTATGTCATCGCTCAGGGAGATGGCGGGGCAGGCGCAAGGCACGTATTTGCATTGGTGGGCAACCAGCAGGCAAATAGAGAATCTTTTTACCTGGTCGATACGAACCAGGAGGTAATTATGGTTTATGAATACGGGATACAGGGCGAAGGTCTGGGATTGGTTACGACAAGGAGTTATAAGTATGATAAATTATTGGAACAATATGGTAGAAATAACTTTGGGCCAAATGTTGATAATATTAAGAAGGAATTAGAGAAAAGGAGATAAAATATACGTCTTTAAAACAGCCTCTATTTCGAGAAAGGGTTTATTTTCACTGGTCTCAGCCTTTATTCAGTGTTGCATCAGTGTTGCAATTATAAATTGACGTCATGGTCTATAGGGTATATAATGCAACTCGTTCAATATCTTTTATAGGATTTTAGCGAGGGTATTAAGCAAGACGGCATTTCTTTGTGGCGGTGTAGCTCAGTTGGTTAGAGCGGCGGAATCATAATCCGCGAGTCCGGGGTTCGAGTCCCTGCACCGCTACCACGTCTTTTAGAATATACGCCATGATTCAACACAGGTAAGACTTTCATTATTATAACTTGCTTGTTGTTCTATTACGTTAAGAATATTCTTTTATTAATTCATTTATAATTTTTTATTGACAAAGATATGTCTTAGTAATAGTATTCTGCAATGCCACAAAAATTCCTGGTGGATATAGATTCAATTGATTTAAATGAGATAGCGGCAGATATTGAGGGAATCAGGGCCGTAGTTCCACATCGTTATGAGATGGAACAGTTAAATGGAATAATCAGATATGATCCAGAGAACAAAATAATTATTGGATTTAAGGATGTAAAAGATGATGAGTTTTGGGTACGCGGGCATATCCCCGGCCGCCCGCTCTTCCCTGGTGTATTGATGGTGGAAGCGGCTGCACAGCTGTGTACCTATTATTTTAAGATCTCTTTGCAAAGTGATAAATTTTTTGGTTTCGGCGGTATTGAAAAAGTTAAGTTTCGAGGTCAAGTGATCCCTGGAAATAAGCTGATTATTATTGCGAAGAATACAGAATTAAGAGCCAGAAGAGCTATCTTTGATACTCAGGGAATAGCAAATGGTAAACTTGTATTTGAAGGTGAAATAATTGGCATGGCAATGTAAAAGGGGTTGTTGACGATATATTTTTTGGGTTATTTTTCCTTTTAAGAAAGGGGGTTTTATGAATAAGCAGGATTTAGTTGAAGCTGTGGCAAAAGAGTTAGGCACATCAAAAGTTGAGGGTGAGAGAGTTGTAAAGGCTGTATTATGTGGTATCAGCACGGGTGTAAAGAAAGATAAAAGCGTTCAGCTGATAGGGTTTGGTACTTTTTCGGTAAAGAAAAGGAAAGCCCGAACTGCGAGAAACCCTCGAACCGGGGAAGCAATTAAAGTCAAAGCCAGCAGGACGGTAGGGTTTAAAGTAGGCAAGAAATTCAAGAATATGGTTTAAACCTTGTCAATATTGTCGTGAGCCTCGCCTTTTAAGTAAAGACGTAATAACGTGGCAACCCCATAGTTAAGCGCTTTTAAGCAGTAAGTAATTTTTATCTGAGTAAACTTGGTTGATAGGTACTTGCTCAGGGAAGTGCCTATCAACCCCTTTTCTTCTTTATTGTTGTTCATTCTTGATATCCGGCCTCTAACATACATATCAATCTCTTACCGTCCTTTCTGTATTTATCTTTTAAACAGGCGAATATAAATGGGAAAATTATTTGGAACAGATGGAATAAGAGGAGTGGCGAATATATACCCAATGACCCCTGAAATGGTATTGAATGTAGGAAAAGCTACTGCCCATGTTTTCAAAGAGAAATGCGGAAAGAAAAAACCTGAATTTGTCATAGGGAAAGATACCAGGTTGAGCGGTTACATGATTGAAAACGCCCTGGCATCAGGGATTGTATCAGTGGGCGCAGATGTTCTACTTGTTGGCCCTATGCCGACGCCCGCTATTGCACATCTAACAAAATCGTTAAATGCTGATGCAGGTATTGTAATTAGCGCTTCACACAATCCTGCGGAAGATAACGGAATAAAGATTTTTAGTGGTGATGGATATAAGCTCCCGGATGATGTTGAAGACGAAATAGAAAAATATGTCCTATCAGAAAAAGTAAGGACAGAACATGTAAAAGGAGGTTTGATCGGGAAGGCACATAGGGTTGATGATGCAAAAGGAAGATATATAGAATTTGCTAAGGCTTCTGTAAAGAGCATGAGCCTGAAAGGATTAAAAATTGTACTGGATTGCGCTAATGGCGCCGCATACATTACCGCACCGCATATATTAAGTGAGCTGGGGGCAGAGGTTATTGTGCTGAATGACAGGCCGGACGGATTGAATATAAATTTGGATTGCGGCGCATTGCATCCTGAAAAGATGATAGAAGTTGTAAAAAAAGAAAATGCGGATATCGGGATAGCGTTAGATGGTGATGCTGACAGAGTAATAGTTTGTGATGAAAAAGGAAGAAGTGTTGACGGCGACCACATCATTGCAATATGTGCTATTGATATGAAGGAGAAGGGCGCTCTCAGAAAGAACAGTGTCGTAGTTACCATCATGGCTAATAAAGGCTTTGATATTGCAATGGAAAAGAAAAGGATAAAAATTGTTAAGACAAAGGTTGGCGATAGGCATGTTGTTGATGAAATGAGGAAAAAAGGATATGTTTTAGGAGGTGAGCAGTCCGGACATATAATATTCTCAGATTATACAACGACGGGGGATGGGGTAATTTCTGCTTTACAATTATTGAGAGTTATGAAAGAAAGAGGCTCAAAGTTGAGTAAACTGGCAGAGTGTATGAAATCACTGCCGCAGGTGCTTGTTAACGTTGTAGTAAAGGAGAAAAAAGATATTAACAAGCTGGAAGTAAATAATAATATTAAAAGCGCCGAATCAAAGTTGGGGGAAAAAGGAAGAGTGCTTGTCAGGTATTCGGGAACACAGAATCTATGCAGGATTATGATTGAAGGCGAGAATAAGAGAGAGATTCAAAAAATGGCAAATGACATTGCGAAAGCTATGAAGAAAGAGATAGGGGCCTGATATGATACAAGCCGTAATAATGGCTGCCGGTAAGAGTACGAGGACGTGGCCATTGACATTAACCGTGCCCAAGCCATTACTTAAGGTAATGAATAAAGAGATAATAAAGCACAACCTGGATGCATTGCAGGGACTGGTTAATGAAGTTATCGTGATAGTTGGATACAGGAAAGAGATGATAATAGATGAAATAGGCCGCAAGTATGGAAGATTAAATATTAGATATGTAGAACAGAAGAAACAGTTGGGTACCGGACATGCGCTGAAATATGTTGAGCAATTGATTAAGGACAAATTCATAGTTATAGGCGGTGATGATATTTTTTCCAGGAAGGACATAAGGGCATGTTTGAAACATAAATATGCTGTCCTGGGATGTAAGGTTGAAGACCCGGGCAGGTTTGGTGTCTTTGTTGTGAAAGGCAAAGAGGTTAAACAGGTTGTTGAGAAACCTGAAAAGTTTATTTCAGACATAGCAAATACAGGGTTATATGTTTTTGATAAATCAGTGTTTAAGATTAAGCTTAGAAAAAGCCGGAGAGGAGAATATGAGATAATTGATTATATAAATGCGCTTGCAAAAAAAGAGAAAGTCGTGTGTGAAAAAGTAAAAGGACACTGGCTGTCCGTGGGATATCCGTGGGATTTAATTGAAGCAAACAGCGTCCTGGTTTCCGAAATAAAGAATGACATAAAGGGAAAAGTAGAAAAGAATGTTATAGTAAAAGGAAGATTAAAAGCAGGAAAAGGCACAGAAATCTTGTCCGGAACATATATAAAAGGAAATGTCGTCATTGGCGAAAATTGCAGCATCGGGCCCAACTGCTATTTAAGAGGAAACACGTCTATTGGGAATGGCTGTCATATCGGGCAGGCGGTTGAGATAAAAAACAGCGTAATTATGGACAATGCAAAGGTTCCACATCTCTCTTATATTGGAGACAGTGTTATTGGAGAGAATAGTAACCTTGGAGCAGGGACAATAACGGCTAATTTAAGACATGATAATAATAATGTGATATCTGTAGTGAAGGGGAAACTGGTTGATACAGGCAGAAGAAAATTTGGGGCTATAATTGCGAATGACGTTCACACAGGCATAAATACAACGATCTATCCCGGAAGAAAAATCTGGCCGGGAGTAGGCACAAAGCCCGGCGAGATTGTTGATAAAGATAAGAAGGCTTGATTATATGAAGATAATCAGTTGCCCAACGCTATTACTAATTTTTGTCACCCCTCAACAGATCTGAAATTTTAGTAATACTGTAGCGGAAGGCTTTAGCCTTCCATCTTGAGAATATGGTTTTTCACAAAACGATTAAAGCTTGATCTAAAAAAGAGAGGTACCCCTTTTTATCTTAAGAACAAAATGCAAAGCCAAAGCAATAAAGAAGCATGCATTGTAGAACTGGATATCGTCGGTTTTACTTCACGATATAAAAACCAGGATGAGCAGAGGGAGATTCTGCGCATTCTTCAGAAGTTGCTTGACACTGCCGGAAAGCTCATCTTACCTTATGGCTCCTTCTCAGAAAAATTTCAAAGACACGGGACAGGCGATGGTTATTACGTTATTCTTGATACGATTCCGCCGATTGTAGTCCTTGAATTTGTCAACATACTGTCGAATGGGATCGAAGAGCACAATAAAAATTTCGGTCCCGATTTACCCATGCAGTTCCGTTGTGTTCTCGGTTTTGGAAGTGTTGAAACAGTTGGCGATCAATTATTGTCCCACTCGGGGAATGGGAGAAAAACCCTCGCCTTTAGGCGAAGACTTT
>CAKKPF010000298.1 GCA_919901575.1 Candidatus Brocadiaceae bacterium | reverse complement strand
GCCCTACACTAAATTATTACAAGGAAAATGTCCAACTATTATAGACACAGAGGGCGGGCGGGTACAAAATTCAGATGTTTCGGTGTGTCCCCACACCGAAACATCTTGAGTACTGTATTACTAACTGCTCTCATCAGACTTAGACTGTTTTTGCTTTTCCTGTTCATTTTCCTTCCCTTTCTCTTCTTCCTGCTTTTTATCCTTTTCTCCCGCCTTGATGTACTGCTCTATTCTATACATCAATGCCATTAAATCATGACCTGTGAGAAATGTCTCTTTGTGTCCTGCAGGCATAAGCCCCATATCCAGACATTCTAAAAAAGCGTACCGTTTGGTCATCCCAATATCCGGCACATCAATGCCATTCTTTATCTTAAGACTGGAACACATTAAGCCGGCGCAGCTTTTAGCGGCATTTATTACCCGCATGGTAAGACCGCCCCTGATCTTAAGCAGCTTGCATGTCATATAGGCCATTATCCCGCGCGTAAGCGGCTTGTCCGCCTTGTATTTCCATCGCCTTCCTATAATCCCTTTTTCCTTAAGTGCTGCCACCACTTCATCGAATGTCATTGTATTAACAGGTATACCTGCAAAATAAGAGATCGCCAGACAGCCATCCTCATAAGTCGCCACACCCTTATCAACCAGATCCCTGTACACGTTTTCTTCTGCCGGGACACCTTTGCTTTGTAACAGGAAAAACAAGAATAATAAGTACAAAAATGTTTTATGTTTCCTATCAAGCATAAATATTATCTTAATTTGTTTCGGTGACCTGCCCGACTATGTCTTTCAGGCGGGGAGGACTCACCGAAACATCTAACGAAAATTATCAAATCCCCCGTAGTCCCCCTTTTCTAAAGGGGGGTGAGTGGGAAATTTGATGTTTCGGTGTGCCCGCCTTGGCCAATTCGGACAGGTCCTCACACCGAAACCCCTGCACGCCTCCCCCACCGGAACCTATCTAAAACTGAAACATCATCGTAAACATCACGAAATCCTTCGCATCTTTATCACTGTACGCATTACCCGGATAAAATCTGCCGTAATCTATAGAAGCGCTCAGGTCAGAAAAAATCTTCCACGTAATATTAACGTCAAACTCCTTGCCGAGATTTCTCTGCGGCCTGTCAGCCCTGGTATCTGAGATGGCGCCCTCTTTCTCATCTTTACGAAAGAGAAAGTAATTCACACCCACGTTAAGGTTTTTGTTCCCCACATATTCCGATGGCGTAAAGGAAAACCCAAGCTTAGCCATACGCAGGTTAGATATACGAGGCGCAAGGCTGAGGCCTGTATCTATGTATCCGAAAGTCAGGAAGTTCCTGTCGGTGCTTCCCTCTTTATTTCCTCCAATGGTATTGGTCACCCTGCCGGTACGGTCAGGATCTCCGGAACCAAACGCGTATTGAGCGCTGAACGTGGGATGCGTGATTATATTATGATTGTAAGTTAGAGTGGCGTCGAGCGCCCACGCCTCTATCTGTTCGTTGTCAGGCGCTATACCGGCTGTCGCGGCCTCTGGATAGCTCTTACCTTCCTGCCGGATTCCCTCTATCTCGTAGTAAAGATTCTCAATGATTTGACCTCGTGAACCGATACCATAATATCTGGAGTTATATTCATAATCCTGATTAAGATCTTCAGGACTCTCTCCGCTATGGTCTTCCTGGAAGAGTGCAAACAGGTAAGGCACGTGCCGCTTAAGGCGCTTATACTTCACTTCTGCACCGTAAAAGAAACGTCTGCTGTCGCGAAAGCCCGGTGTGCTGAAGTCAATGTTCTCTTCATCAATAAGGTTTTTAAAGCCAAAAAATTTAAAAACCACCCACTTACTTTACCCATACAGCTCTATACCATTAGCATTCTTTGCATAGGCAATTTGTCTGCCAATAGATGAGCGAAAACGGCCTGCCTTTAGTTCCATCCGAACAGGAATTTCATATTTTAAATATTTTCTCAGCGCCTTATCTATGGTTATGGTATAAATACCCTGATCAAACCCCTCTTCGAGATTCCACTTAAACTGGTTTTCTGTGCTCCTGTACTCGTCGCCCTGATTCCAGTCGATATGTTGACCACGAAACCTTACATAGAAATTATGAATATCATCCAGATTCAGATTGCCCCATAAATAAAAGTTATTGGATTTCTGTGTCCTCCGTTTGTCAGAGACACCGGCATTATCAATATCATCATAAGTGAGGAACATGAATCTTTCGGAACCTCCCCAATCCCACAGGAGGCGCTGTGACATTTCGCGTCTAAGCTCAAACACACGTTCTGCCTCTTGTTCCAATCTCTGCTGCCGTACCTTTTGCGCCTCCTCCAATGCAATATTCTGGGCATCTACAGGAATGTTATAAATAAATGTGAGTAAGATTGATATAATTAAAAAGCTTCTAATTGAGTATATTCTTACCATAATAAGGTCAGGAACAACTGAAGATTTCACAGGCTGGAAGCCTGTGCCACTATGTTACACTGCTTTTCCCATATCTTAAAACCTGCAGCCAGATCTATAATCTCTTGAAGAAAAAAGTAATCAACCTTCATACCACCAGTTTTATAATCTCTTATAGTCTGGATATGCCTTTGCTGGTTCAATCTGCAGAGCTAAGCTCAGCTTTGCCTGCCCGAATAGGTACAGGCGGGCAAGATTGAACCAGCAAGGATTACCAATGGTGGCACAGGCATCCCTGCCTGTGTTTTTATTCACCCCAGCCTACAACATAAATCCATTTATAATCTTCCAGATTCTCTACAAGATTTGATTTTATTGGATTGTTGACAATATAACTCATCTTTTCCAGCAACTCTTTCTCATCCCTTACAATTCTATCAAAGTTTTCATCAAGCCATACAGAACCTTTTCTCTTTAATTGCTTGTTAATTCTATTGGCAGAATAACTTTTTATACTATGCATAATCTCTCTGGTACTATAGAAGGCATCTTTGATTTTTTCCAAAGGTTGAAAAAGCAGATGAACATGGTCTGCCATGATAACACCGGCATAGAGTTTATATTTTCTATTGTTGTGGAACATGATGGTATCAAAGACTGTATCTTTTGCTCCATCATTGAGAGTAATACCTTTCGCTGTTCTAAAAGTAATAAAATAAACACTCCCGGGTTGTTCCCAATGAGGAAGGTTTCTTTTGTATATTCTAAAAGTCCTCACAGGCTGGTAGCCTGTGCCACCATATTCCATTTGTCATTACCACCTTCGGTAAAGATATGATTTATACTTACTACATTACTGCTCTATAATCTCTTGTAGAGCAGGATTCCCTGTCTGCCAGTTTATTAATTATCAATGGTGGCACAGGCATCCTTGCCTGTGTTCCCGCCTCACATGATATTGATTTTGAGTTAAGGATTCAACCTTTTATTTCAGGATAACCCTTCATGGAAACAACAGCCCCATTCTTAGCTTTTGATTGACAAAATCTCTTATTTGTGATACAGATTAATCAATATAATAAGCAAAAGGGGTAACCTATGCTGGTAATTACAATTCCAAAAATTTTACGAGAAAAACTCTCCGAAGACGGCGCAGACGCGTTAGTTGAAATCATTAATAAAGCAGATGAACAACAAAAAGAAGATATTATCAGTTTTGTTGAAGAGAAGTTTGAGCGACGGCTAGCTGAAGTTAAATCGGAGATCATTAAATGGATGTTTATCTTCATCTTTGGGCAATTCTGGGCAATTGTCGGGGTGCTCTTTGTTTTTTTTAAATAGTAAAACTTCCCCATTGCATCCATCCACTTCTTTGTCAAACCTTTTTTATTTAGCTTCTTCTTAATCAATGGTTATTCCTCATCATGATTGTGATGGCAGAAGATCACGCTGTTTTCTTTACAAATACTGTCAAGGACAGTTTCTATCTCGTTCCTTAATGATGCTGAAATGCCGCCTCCGTTATTAATGAAAGCATCTACCTTAGCTAAAAGGGTGTCAAGCTGTGCCTTTATTTCATTATGATTAATGGCATTTCCAAAGGAATTTATGTGATTTTCCATAAATTCCTTTACCACTACTAAGGATTCTCTGATGGCTTCAAGGCTCACTTCATGATCACTATCAGTATTTACCCGCCTGAAAGGCGCCCGCCCGGCCAAGCCGTTCGGACGGGTAGTCGGGCAGGTGTTTGAAGCCAGGTCTCTCTCATTTTCATCAGAATCCTCAATATCGTCATCATCTATACCACCAATTGCTCTGGCAAAGGCTAGTAAGTAATCCGTGCTTGGTGTTGAGGTTTCACTCGTAACAACCTCTATGTAACCATCGACTAAAGGGTCAACCACATTATCTATAAGAACTCCAGAATCAACAAGACTATCACCTACATCACTTACGTGAAAATGAAGTTTTGTAAGACCGCTTGGCACATTAACAATCTCATCGACCGATTTCCAGCCAGTCTGACCACCGTCAGATTCATCTGCCGGCAAGACCACTTACTGGCGTAAAGCTGGCTAGATTAACTTCCTCATGCGCAAGCTCTACTGTAGTGCCATCGGAGAGATGCAGCTCTGCCGTAAAAAAATCATTATAGACACTCCCGACATAGTCTGGAAATTCTGTGGAGACAAAGTTGTAATCAAATTTAATTTGATGATTACCGTCCTCTGAGAAAATAAACCATTTCCCCAAAATCCCACTACTCGATTCCCCATCTGTGTGAATTATCGCAAACTTATTCGTCTCATCGCCGTCTTTGGCAATGATGTCGTCACCTAAATGATCGTCGATATAGTTATAATTCTGCTCATTCCAATCATCACCCTGTCCACCAATTATTGCTTCAGGGCCTGCTTCTTGTGGGTCTGTGAATCCACCACTGGAAAAATTATCTTTAAATACGTTATCACCACCGTATTCGTTGTTACCATTGCCATCATTATTGTTACTTGATTCCTGCTGGGTTTGATTTGACTGGGATTGTGAAGTGCCAAAGAACAGATCTGTATTTGTTGTCTGATTATTATTGCCTGTATCTCCGTCCGTATCACCGTTATTACCACCTGTATCATCACCTCCAGTATCATCATTCCCTGTAAAATCACCTCCGGTATCATCGTCACCAGTACCATCGTCCCCTGTATCATCACCTCCAGTATCATCATTCCCTGTATCATCATCACCAGTAACAACATACCATGTATCATCGACTACAGTATCAACATATGTCGCCCCAAGATTATCTCCCGCTCCGACTGGGGTTGAAGCGCCGTCCGGTCTTGTTATGGTAACATTACCCTCCACTGAAACAACCGTTATCGCTCCTGTGTCAGGATTTACATCAACATTAAGAGTAGCCCCATCTCCAACAGTTACCATACCCTCGGAGGTATTTAACGTTATTTCCCCTGATTCCACATCTATTTTTGTCCTCCCCTGCTCATCGGAAATGTTTAACATATCTCAAGAGTTAAAATCAATAACCAGGTTGTTTACCGCACTGATAAAGTCCAGCAGACCTTTCATCAAATCAATACCCGTGATCCCGCCGAGAAAGGCGAATATTAAAGTAGTGCCCCTTACGGATGCCACACCCGTAGGCGATTCAAACTCG
>CAKKPF010000297.1 GCA_919901575.1 Candidatus Brocadiaceae bacterium | reverse complement strand
CAATGGTATTCTCGCAAGAAAATTCGATGACGTTGCGTTTATTCCAACCTTCATTACCGTATATAGTCGCAAAGGAAATGAAGAAGTCATCATTTGGTGTATATGTAAGGTAGGCTCCGTATGACTTTGACTCGTTGTTATCAATGAAAGAATCCCATCCATTAACATAGTAGAGGGTTAAACCCAATTTGTCGCTGGGAAGGAATTCGGATACATCCGCATTAAGACCCATGTGTGTGAAAGGTATTGCATTGTTGTAATTTATTCCATGTGAATAATTCGGGTTGCCAATGTTTTCTACCAGTTCATAGCCGATCCACGTATACATCTTACCCATAGTAAGCTTAACATGTTTCCCAAACAGAGGCGCATTCCAAGAGATATTTGCTACTGCTAAAGTGAAAATGTCATTTCTTGCCGTATCATCTGTGCCGCTTTGTGCAGTTCCTGCGCCTTCGCCCAGAAAGGTGATCCTCTTTGCCTTTTCACCCCAATACGTATGCGCCTGCCAGCCTATGGGGTCTTCATCAGTAACTTCCTTATCAAAGAAGATTGCCAAGCTTTCAATGGTAAATGTGTTATCGTCATTTTCACCTATAAAGTTTAAACCAGCTATATCACCAGCATTCTCCAGAGAATCCTCACCATGTTGCCTAAAATTGTAGCTGAACATGGTGTCTACAAAACCACCTACAGTCACACCTCTAAACATACCGCCCATGATTGAAGAACCTGCTAAAGCTTTTTCTATTTCTGATGAAATGTCTCCTTTGGTTTCTTCCATGATCTCGGCCCTTAATTCAGCTTTAAAGTCAGACCTCATCACGTCTTTTAAACCAAGTGTTGCCTCTTCCGTAGCCCTTTGTACATCGGCCTTTGTTTCATTTAATATTTCAGACTTTACTTCAGCCATTAACTCTTTTTTGAGTTCGGCCTTTAATTCCGCTCTAAGCTCGGCCTTAAGCGCTTCTCTATCAAATTCCTGCGCAAAAGACACGCTGCCAAATGCCAATACAGCAATTACTGGCAACCATAAATAAAATTTCTTTATACTCATACTTTGCCTCCCCATAAAAGAATGTAATTAAAAACTCTGTTCACTAAGTGCAAAAATTTGTTTTTACGTGTATTCTCAAAATCCTTTCTTTACTTTAATTACTTCAACGGCGAAATCCGCCACCTACAGCTAATATCTCCGTAAAACTTTTACATCGCTTAAATATTTGTATTTCACTGATTTAGAACTTAATATGGCTCATTTAAGCAAAAAAAAAGGAAAGTCAAGTAATTTATCAATCCAAGGCATCGGCATGTCTTTATCAGACTTCCGGAGGGGAAATATAGACTTTAAATAATTCACGATTTTTAATTTATATATAAACTGTTTAAAGCCTTGCCGATTGCCTTGAATTGGGATTTTATGAAAAATTGTACAAAACTCGTAATCCAGCCTTGAGTAATAGTACTATAGCAATATCAGGACCAAAATATTAGGCCTTTGGCAAAAAAAACAATAATTTAATCTAAGTTGTGTCTAAAATTTAGCATAAGAGCCTCTGGGTTATACGTTAGGCATGCATTTATAAGAGCTTATACAAAACAACTTAAAATTTCTTTATCCACTATTTTATATAAAACGGGCTAATATAATTTGTAATTTTCGTTTAATAGAGATAAGGTTTAGTAGCAATTAATTGTCAGATATACACCAACCAGGTATAAATTCCCCATTTTAAGCTGAAAATTTATGGTTGTTGTAAACATGAATTATTATTTGTAAGTATTTAATAATAGATACCTTATGAATTTGCATAAGTAGTTAATATCTTTCTTAAGTAAATTTTTACAGCTTTGAAGCGGCAGATTATTGACAAAAAAACTATTTGCAATAAGTGGCAAATATCAGCCTATTTCTTGTTTGCAGATAAGCATGTAGCTACATATCCCAAGGATTATGTACCAGCCTCTAATTGCCGTCTTTGAAAAGTATTGACAACCGCAGAAGATTATGGGAAAGTAATTCCAGAGCAAATAGTGAGTTATAGTTCGACAGGAACTTCGAGTGAGCCTAAACCGAACTCCTCACTATCCTGAACGAAGATGTCCATACTCCGTAGTACTACGTAGATAGGTAACCCGCCCTACAGCAATCAACATTCGCTATTTAAGCATGACCAGCCTCTCTTTCGAGAGGATTCCAGAATTGGAATCCTCTCGAAAGAGAGGTCTGTCGTCAGATCCATCCCCGCCAGAATGATTGCCCGCCCGGATGAATCCGTTCGGACGGGTCGGGCTGGCGAACGCCTGACTGTATCTATTCGGGCAGACGAAAATCGTTCAATATAGAGATAAGTGTTACTCAACAAACTTCAGCGCAGCCGAATTAATGCAGTATCGAATTCCGGTAGGTTGCGGGCCATCGTTGAATACATGGCCGAGATGTGCATTGCATACATTACAAACTGCTTCAGTCCTTATCATGCCAAGGCTTTTATCTGTAACCGTTTTAATACTTTGCTTTGAGGCAGTATCCCAAAAGCTTGGCCAGCCTGTTCCTGACTCAAACTTTGTTTCAGAATTGAACAATTTGCTACCACAACATACACACTGATATACGCCTTTTCCTTTAAAATTGTAATATTCGTTGTTGAAAGGAGGTTCCGTTCCCTTTGCCCGCGTTACCCGGTATTGCTCCGGCGTAAGCAGCCGCATCCATTCTTCGTCGGTTTTGTCTACTTTTTCAGGCATGTTTGACTCTTTCTGTTTATGCAGTTTGGAATTTTCCTCCGGTAATATATTTCTTTGATCTTCAGTTGCTTTGGTTTGATTACAGGTAAGCAAGAGGCATGATAGAAAGACAGTTAGATATATACACCTCCAACTCTTTCCACCCTTGATCTTTGCCATATTCTCTTTCACTGATTTGTATCGAAAAAAAATGTCGTTGGATTAAGGGGTAAATCCCCCTAGCCCCCTTTTTCAAAGGGGGAGAAATTGGAAGTCCCTCTGGGAGCATTCCTAAATTGTTGTAATACGACTATATTAGACGGAAATATGGAGTGTATCATCCCCGTCCGAACGGCCTGGCCGGGCGGGCGTGATGATGTGTATTAAAGCAGTGACACGGTCACTGCACTCCAAAAAAGGAAGATTTATTTTTCGGCATTTGAAAATTTCTTGTAAATTACGCAACCTGAAGGATGCGGCTACCTGCCTGACTTACGTCGTTCAGGTTGGTACAAATCGCTCAATTTAGGTGTCACTAAAACGCCTCTCCCCCAAAGGCTTCTTCAAACCGTTTGTTAAAAGATTCGGGCGTAAAGTTGAAATTCTGCGGGCCATAAACCTCCACACAATATGCAGCAGTGACCGCCCCTATTTTTGCGGCATGAATAACGTCATTATCTGACAGAAAGAACCCCTTTATTAATCCCGCCCTGTAAGCATCGCCGGCCCCTGTAGGATCTTTTACGGAATCAACCCTGGCAACAGGAATATCAATGCTCTTGGTTTTGCCATGTTCTTTAAGTATCACTACTGAACCGTATTCCCCTTTCGTTTGAACCACTATCTCCGTCTTCTCCAGAATATCGTCAATCGTCATAGAGGTTTTCTCCTGTGTCAACTGCAACTCATAATCATTGCAGATAAAAATCTTTGATCCGTCTATCATCTCTATTAGACGTTCTTTTGACCAGGCAGGCAGGGACTGCCCCGGGTCGAAAATATAATCAATATCTTTTTGTTTATATATTCCTGAAAAATTGAACATATCATCCAGATTACCCGGTGAGACTATGGCAACAGTGTCATCGTGTGCAACGGATTCAAAATCATAACTGGAACTGAATTTCATGGCACCAGGATTAAATGCCGTTATCTGATTATCTGACTGATCTGTGGTTATATATGCGCCCGCCGTGAGTTCTTCTTCGATGATTCTAATATTTTCTGTGGAAATCTTATTATTTTTAAACCAATCTCTGTAAGAGTCAAAATCACGCCCTGCTGTGGCTATTATGGTTGGACTTTCACCAAGCAGGGAAAGGGCATATGCAATATTACCGGCAGTACCTCCAAAATTTTCCTTTAATTCATTTATCATAAAACATACATTAAGGATGTGTACCTTATCTGGAAGTATGTGATCAGAGAATTTTCCAGGAAAGTCCATTATCCTGTCATAAGCAAGTGATCCCGAAACAAGAATATTCATTTTATCTCCTAATAAAAGCGTAAATTCTGAATAAGTTGAGGAAGACCTCCCCTAAATCCCCTCCTTGCGAAGGAGGGGATTTAGGGGAGGTCTTCCTCAACTTATTCAGAATTTACATCAATTTTTACAAAGAAAAATAAGGTATTAAGTTGCAATTTACCGCTGTAGTAGCGGAAACCTTTTTACCCGACGGTTTGTTTGGCGGGCAGGTTTCTATTACATCGGCCCCAATCGTAATAATGTGTGAAACCCTCTGATGTTTCGGCGTGAGGACACGCCGAAACATCAGAAACATGAATTTGTATGCTACGCTTATTGGAGGCCTAAAGGCCTCCGCTACGCTTTGTTCAGAAAGAAAATATAAGGGTGGATTAAGGCCGAAAGGCCGAATCCACCAATAATGTATAAAGGTAATGGTATTTGGCACAGGATTTTTTCATTGGTTAATAAAATGAAAGTGGATTCCTTCATTAATCCGCCCTGCATCTCACAACCTCCACCAACACACGCGCAAAACCGCATAAGATTCATTCAGACATAATAACTGATTGCCTTTTGAAAATCTAGAAATATTAATATAAAAAGATCTTAAACTTACAGAACAAATAAATGCTCTTTCAAATCTTCCAGCTTTTGTTAACGTGCGGCTGAACGAGTGATTTGTATGCGAATTCTATGGCTATGGCTCTTTAACCATCCGTCATGACGGACATATATAATTCGGTGTGCGTTTGGTATGAACATTTATAAAACTTGAATTGTGTTAGAGTATCAACGGAATCTTACTTCTCCACCGACTGCAAATAGATGATCTGTGTAATCGTCTATGTCTGCGATATGGGATTCATCATAATCGTATAAGCTATATTTACTCCACAAAGTCATATTCTTTCTAATCTTGTGTTTTACTCCCAGCGTTAACGCCTGCATTGTATAGTCATGTTCTAATGGTAAACCAATAGGATCCGGGGCGTAATTAGTAACACTTTCGTCATGGTTCCCTGTTAGTGATACCTGATAATCCGCGGAGAACTCAGTCTTTTCATTCAGGGCGAATATGGCAGTATTTACAAATGTGGTGGAATCACCTTCAAAAGCCCGTGTCGGTGTCCTTGCATCCTCTCTGGCTCTTGTTTTTACACGAAGGTTTTGGCGCATAACCATGCTGGTAAGAAAAAGATTGCTAATGGGCGTAAAAATAACACTTCCGCTGAAAGTCTGCATATCAACATGAGCTAGCTCTCTGTCTAAACCCTCCATCTTTGAATCTATCTCCTGGGCCCGGTATTCATGACGGAATGTAGCTGAGACAGAACTTGTGGGATGCGCCGTCAGCCTGGTTGTATAAATGTCGGTATCGAAATCCTGTTTATCAATGAAAGCGGAGTATCCTCCGGGGACAATTGCAGTAGGGCTTTCGGTGTCAAGATCATCATCGTATTCGTTTTTAGTTATTTCCTTACGATATTGGACGGAGCCGCTAAACCTTTTGAAAGGATAAAAGCTCAGGCCTATTGTATATGTCTGTTTGTCATAATCACTGTCTGTATCTCTCTGAAAAAAGTCTGTCCTGTTTTCTTTTTCCTTTATTTCAATATCTCCCTGTTGCCATTCCGCTTCAAGATATGGGGCGATACGCGGTATCCTTTTATATGCAACCCTGATACCCTCACCAAAGGTTGTATTATTAGTCCTTGCCGTTATGTCATGTACCTGCGTCCTGTCAAACCAGGTAGAAACGCTGTCCCTGTGAATATTTTTTAACCTGAGAAAGCCCTGGACGGTAAGATCTTTTATTGGTTTTGCCAGGAGATTGAGATTCCAAAGATGTGAGTTTACATCACTATCTGAATTCGGGTCAGACCAGTTTCTGGAGCCTGCATTAACTGCTCCGGTGTCTCTGAAAGTTTTAACAAATTGTTCTGAATCGTTGTCTACTTTGGTATATCTGTAGCCTCCGGAAAGACTTAACTTTTTGTTAATAGTTTTATCTATCTTCACCGTAGTTTGAGAAGATTCATAATAGGTATCTTTTTCATCAACAACAGTGGCATCAGCTGCACTTGGGAGTCCATTAGTAAAGTTTTTTTCTGTCCTTACGCTTTCCAGATCAGTAAATTCCCACCGTTGTTCTACCTCTATATTCGCAATATCGTGTTTATATTCAGATCCTATCTTGATAATATTTACATCGTCATTAACCTCTTTAACGGTGGGAACTATCATACGGCTGACAGCCCCTTCCGTAGCCTCACCCCACGTGAGAGAAGAGATTTCTCCGTCTCTTAACCTTTTTTCATAACTGAATGTAAAGATGGGAAGATCCGGAAGTGTCAGGCCAATCTCCAGGAGGAGGTTCTGCCTGTCAGTGCCAGGCTCTTCCGGTATTACAAAAAAAGGTGTAGCAAAGTTTTGATAGACACCTCCGCTGTTGTCATAATAGTGAGGAAATCTTTCATAGTGCAAGCGGGCATAAAACAGGTCATTTTTGGACAACTCTAATATTAAATCGTGGTTTCTCTGACCTGGCAGGGTTTTTATTTCTGATTTAAGCAACCAACCTTCTTTTAAGGGATAACGCAGCTTTAAATGCTCAAGTCCGCCAATAAAAGAATCGTCTTTTAGCTGCCAGTCCTCGCTGAATTTTTCATCATCCCTGCTCTTGGCAATATCCCCCCCATAAAAAGATGTAGAGAAGTAAGCGGGAGGTTGTTCTGCCAAAGCTAAGTCTGTAAGCAAAAACCCAAAGGAGGAAAGGATTGTAAATCCAAAAATAATTGTCAAACCATTTTTCATGAACTTATGCCTAATACCTTAAGTGGTCATCAAAATTAGAGCCGTGTACGGCAGTATGACATGCTGCGCTGAAACATGAGCCTCTTGGCAAACGAGCATCATGATCAGAGTCTCCTATCCAAAATCGATTTGGATCCGTTTGGGTCTGAAAGTGACATCGGAGACAAAGATTAGAATCCCTTGCAATAAGGAGTTTATCATTCACTGAGCCGTGTACTTTGTGGCAAATCGTACAGCCTTCTCTCATCGCATCATGCTCAAAAACAAAGGGCCCCCTTTGTTCCGGGTGACATTTGAAGCATACTTCATTTGTGTCAGAAAACGAGGTTAATGTCCATGACCTGGCTTCAGAACCGTGAAGGTTGTGGCAATCGGAACAACTTACTAAACCCTCGATTACAGGATGGTGGTATTGCAGCCTGAATTCAGCTTTCTTATCCAAGTGGCAGCGAAAACATATTTCAGGATCCTTACCCGGATTGATGATCAAACCAGGTTCATACTCATTTTCCATGTGCAGGCTTCCAGGCCCATGGCATATACCACAGCCCAATCCTTCTTTTTCCATTCCTTTAGCTGATATGCGAGCATGGGTGGAGCCTTCAAATAATTCAACACGCTCCCTGTGGCAAGGAGCGCACATCCTCATTTCAACATATTCAGCTCCAGGTATATCCAGTGGAGGGACTACCGATGTATTTTGGTAGATCGTACAAGAGACAATTCCCAAAGTCAGTATCAGTACAAAATATGGCCACGCTTTCATCATTTTCCACTCTTTTTCACAGGTTTGTGATGTTCTATCATCTTCCAGCGCAGAGGAAAATAAAAACCTACCTTTTTACCTTCAGGAGTAATGTCCTTCTCTGCATCCCAGGTAGGGCTCTCAGGGTTATGGCACTCTCGGCAAGTCTCCTCTGTAGGCATAATCAGACCATTAACCTTGGCTTGTTCTATGTTTTC
>CAKKPF010000296.1 GCA_919901575.1 Candidatus Brocadiaceae bacterium | reverse complement strand
ACATTCTTTATATAAGGAAAATGTGCTGGATGCTCGATATGAAAATCCTCTGGCGAACTGTGAACGTAAGTCTTCTGGGAGGAAGAGTACGTTAGAGGGATTTATGGTGGTTTTATTCAGGGATAAATGCTGCATGATTTAAGGTAAAAAGTTAATAATCAGCTTTCTGGCGCAGCAGGGTTGCTAGTGATTAATGTAGGGGCGTATAATAATACGCCTCTACGTAGTAGTAAAAAGTTCGCCGAAGGCCTAATTTAAGAATCTAATATTTTACTTTAGCTCATAGTTTATAAGATGGAGGTTGTAGTTATGAAAAGAACTGACTTAATGACTATAGTGAAAAATAGATACATTTTAATCATAATTATTGTTGTGACAATGAGTGTGGCCATCCAGCAGTCGGCAAAGGCTTTAAGTACGAAGGATGCCTATCGGGGGTTGGCTCAGGGGCCGGTTCTGAATACCAGGTATTTTTTTCCGGATGATCCATACTTCTCGAATCAGTGGCACTTGGACCACCTGACTCGTCCGGATGCAAACGTTGTTTCTGCGTGGGGGAATGGCTACACAGGTGCGGGGGTGACGATTGGGATCGTAGACGATAGTTTGCAGCACAACCACCCTGACCTCTCTCCCAATTACGTGGCTGCGGACAGCTTTGACTTTGGCCAGAACGACGGGGATCCGTCTCCGGTGTATACTGACGATAACCACGGAACATCCGTAGCAGGAGTTGCGGCGGCTCGTGGGGGAAACGCACTCGGTGTAACCGGTGCTGCTCCGGAAGCAGGCCTGGCTGGTTTGCGGATTGACTTTCCGAATCAGACCACGCAGATGTTCGTCGACGCGACGCTCTATCATTCAAGCGGCGCCAATACGAACATCAAGGTGAAGAATCACAGCTACGGAATCAGTGCGCCATATATAGACTCTACACCCGAGGTCAATGCCCTGAAGACCTCCGCCGGGGCAGGTACCATCCACGTGTTTGCCGCTGGTAATGAGCGTGACGACCACGGATTATCGGGTGGGAGTGACGGAGATGCAAATAAGAAACACATGCAGAGCGTGCAGGAGACTATCGCTGTGGCGGCGCTCGGCTGGAACGGCACGTTCGCGTCATACAGTAACTGGGGAGCAAACGTGTTCGTCACGGCTCCATCCAGCGGGGGCGGAGTTGGCATCACCACGACTGACCGAACCGTCAATGACGGGTATAATAGCACTGGCAGCGGCGACGGAGATTCTTTTGCCGATACTAACTATACAAGCATCTTTGGCGGAACTTCCTCGGCTGCGCCACTGGTTTCCGGGATAATGGCCCTTAGCAAGCAGGCCAACGATAATCTAGACGTCCGCATGGCGAAGCACCTGCTGGCCATGACAAGCATCATTGTCGATGAGTCCGATGCGACCGAAACCAGCGACGGAGGCTGGACGCCAAACGCCGCGGGATATAAGTTCAACCAGAACTACGGCTTCGGCCTCATTAACGCAGACGCCTTCGTTACCCAGGCAAAGTTATTCGGTGGCGTTTCTCCTCTGGTAACTGAGACTACCGGACTTATTACAGTTGGCTCAGCAATTCTTGACGCAATTGCCAACAATGTGACACCCAGTACGCTCTCGCGGCAGTTTTCCCTGTCCACATCGGGCATGCTCGAGGAGATCGAGATTGATCTGGGTATCACGCACACATGGCGCGGGGACTTGCAGGCAACGTTGACTTCACCCTGGGGGACGACCAGCCGCCTCATGTACCGAAACATAACGGACTCCATCGATAACCTCGACTGGACGTTCACGACTAACGCCTTTTGGGGTGAAAACCCGGTGGGCGACTGGACGCTGACGTTAGAGGATTGGTTTAGCTTCGACACCGGCATCTGGGACTCCTTCTCGGTGCTCGCGAAGACGGGTAACCTGTTTACACCTGTGCCCGAACCATCTACCATTGTACTCTTCGGAATTGGTTTGGCTGGAATTGGTAGTAGATATTTATGGCGGAGGCAAAAGCAGAGGCGAGTAGGGGCGTAAAATATTACGCCCCTACACGGGATTTTATAAAATGCGTTTTTCTGCCCCACTTAAGTATAGATGAGAATCTAATATTTTACTTTAGCTCATAATTTATAAAATGGAGGTTGTAGCTATGAAAAGAACAGATATGCTGACATTAAGACATTATATATTAGTATTATTGTTTGTGTGTGCATCATTTTTCTTCTTTTTGGGTTCGGCATCAGCTTATGTGATCGGACCCACGACTCCAGGTAAATGGGGGACTCCTGGGTTTGGTACTCCTGGCGGAATAGTCACATGGAGCCTTATGGGTACTG
>CAKKPF010000295.1 GCA_919901575.1 Candidatus Brocadiaceae bacterium | reverse complement strand
TTGTAGGAGTGTGTAATGTTATACTGGCATTTTTGACTGATGACGGCTATGATACGGGTGTATGGTTAACACAAAAGGATAATGGTTCTAAAGGCGCTACTACAGGATGGGTCAAGGATCCTTCTTCCGTCCCCCGTCATACCATTAAGAAGTCAATCAAGATTCTCATGAGGCAGCATCCTCCGGAGATTATAAATTTTCCCATCAGCTTTTCAAAGGTAAGGATTAACCATGGAAAATAATAGATAATGATTAAAATGTCTCTATACGGGCGGACTATGATTACCAACTGTACCTTGCTTAGCGGGGTGTAGCGGAATGGCTTTAGCCTTCCACGTCCACGGGCTTGCTAGTAAAAAGATGGTTATACGAACGTTTAAATCGGTATTGAATACGCTGTGTGTGGAGGTCTGAAGACCTCCGCTACAGAAATATAAGAGACTACCCACCTGAACATATCGTTTTGTACGGGCGGGATTTCTTAACTCCATCAATTATTACGATTTGGAGTTAACCCTTTAGGGTTTTATTTTTATCAAATAGTAAAAAGGAAATTCCTATATTAACAAGTTCCCATTAAAAATAGGAATGAGTGGGTTTTTAAAAATTTTGAAATGCTAATTGTTAATTTTTCACTTTGCACTGAATTGTTTAAAATCCGTAGGATTTTAAACAATTACTTATATTGTGTTACTTTTGCTATGGTTTTCTTTATCTTACTTTTCTCATTTACACTCCAGGCAGACGAGAAAGCTATAGGATTGGAGCAATTGACAAAGGCAATTGCCCAGGCGAAAGAAGAACTTGAGCAGGAGAGAATCCGAATCGCAAAAGAGGAAGAAAGGCTAAAAGAGCTTGTTAATAAACTCCGTTCAGAACGGGATAAACTCTCTGACTCCGTTATAGATTTAAAGATTTCTGCAAAAAGACAAAAAGAATCTCTGTCTGATATAGAAAAAAACGTCAACAGCCTTAAAGATGATGCTGGACGAAAAGAGGAAATCCTGAATCAGGTCAAAACTTTGTTAGAAGGGGCAGAGGGAAAATTGAACGGGCTGGTAAAGACTCTTCCCCCTTCCGGTAAGAGACAGCAACAATTTAAAACACTTAGCAAATTAATTGATAATACAGTATTGGATAGCGCAGAGGCATCTGTCGAAGACACAAAGGAACTATTCAAAATTGTGTTGGAAGTGATCAAAGAGGGTCAGGATATTGAATTGTATTCAGAGCAGGTCAAGACTGAATCCGGTGTTCTTGAAAAATCGGATATTATGCGCATAGGCCATATTGCTGCCGCTTACGTGTCTGGTGATATGAGAAGGGTTGGACTGAAGGTTAAGAGTGTCGAAGGAGATGAGGGTTTCAGGTGGAAGGAGAACCTTCCACGTAACCAACGAAAAAAGATCATGCATGCATTTAACGCAGTGAAAACCCATGAAGAAGGGACTTTTACGTTTCCTGTAGACATGACTCAGGAGATTCAGCCACAGAAGAAATCCGGCAGTTCCGGCGTATTCGGATTTTTATTATCAGGCGGGCCTGTCATGATTCCACTGGCTCTTGTCACGATTGCAGCGCTGATTATGATAATTGAAAGGTTATTCTTCTTCAGAAAGGAGAGGTCGATGCACGACCATTTGATGGTAGATATCATTTCGCTGTGCGCAGAAGGAAGGCATGATGAGGCAGAGGACATTTGCAGACAACACGAAGGGCCAATTGCCAGAACATTAGCCGCCTGCATATCAAGGAGAGAGCAAGGTGTCAGCGCTATGGAAGACAGCGTCCAGGAATCAATCATGCATGAAATACCGCGTCTGGAACACTTCCTGCCTGCAATTGGCGTACTGGCGGCAGTGGCCCCTTTACTAGGCCTTCTGGGTACTGTCACAGGTATGATTAATACGTTCCACATGATTACTATCTTTGGCAGCGGCAATCCCGGGCAGATGGCGGGAGGTATATCTGAGGCGCTGATTACGACCGCCGCAGGTCTTGTAATCGCAATTCCAGTACTCCTTGCGCACAATTATCTATCAACAAAGGCAGACGGAATTATTTGCGACATAGAAAGATACGCGGCAACTGTTTTCAATGCATTGGCGAATCAAAATGATTTGAATCTAAAATCGGAAAAGGAGGTAGTACAAGATGTTTAACGAGTGTTGTAGTTATTTACTGGACGGCGGCCCCGTCCTTTATACAATCTTTGCATTCTCTATTATTGCATGGGTATTCATTTTCCATAAACTCATGGTTTTTAACAATACAGGCACACAAAGCCATAGGCGGCATAACGAAATTATTGAGATGGCTAAAGGTAATCGAGTCCCGGAAGCCCTTAATATATGCAAGTCAAACAACGGCCTATATTCTAAAATAATACATAATACACTTCTGCTGAAAGACCATACACCTCATCAATTCGACATGGCATCTTCTGTTAACATATTAGGGGAGAAGCGTAAACTTGAAGGGCTTAACGGTACAATCGGGCTTATAGCAAGAATGTGTCCTTTGCTGGGACTGCTGGGGACAGTCCTGGGCATGATTTCTACTTTTCATGTAATAACAATATACGGCACAGGAGAACCGGGTTTGATGGGCAAGGGCATCTCTCAGGCGCTGATTACTACACAGGTTGGCCTTTTTCTGGCAGTGCCAATCGTGTTTTTCTATGAATTCCTGGAAACCAGGAAACAGAGTGTTAAATGGGAGATGGAACTTTACATTAAAAAATTAAAGACTGTTTTGTGCGGCAATAATGGGTTTAGGAATTGAGGAATTGAGGAATGCCTAAATCCCTGAATTATTAAAAAAAATGTTTAACAGTGTACGTGTCCAAAGAAGGGTTAAGAGGGAACCGGGGATTGACATGGCCCCCCTCATAGATATGGTATTTATCCTACTGATCTTTTTCCTGGTAACAACTACATTTATCAGGGAAACAGGGATTCAGGTCAAGAAGCCTGAGGCGACAACTGCCGAATCGTTGGGGAAAGAGAGTATGATGATAGGGATTTCTTCTGAAGGAGAGATTTGGTTTGAACAACGGAGGATAGACCTTTTAACCCTTTGTTCATCAGTAGAGAAAAGGCTCAGGGAGCGTCCTGGCAGCCCAATTGTAATAGTGCCTGATAAAGGGTCTCAAACAGGGGTTCTCATAGACGTAATGGATGAGTGCCGGCTGGCAGGTGCGGATAGAATCTCGGTAGCGTCAAAAAAGGAACTTTGAATGAAGCGAAAAAACATGTGTATAATTTTAGGCGCTTTAGGGTTGAACCTTCTGTTTTTCCTGATTCTGGTATCTATGAACAGGACACCTGAGCTAAAAGATGTACAGGATAAATTAAATACTGTAGAGGTTTGGCAAGTACAACCCAAAGAACCGAAAACACCTAATCGTAAGAAATCAAAGGAAAGGCCTGTCGAAAAAATTAAAAAGAAAGAACTGAGACTAAAAACGGTTTCTCTTAATCAAGAAAAGATGAAACCAAGAAGGGCATTAAATATTGATGTTCAACCATCACTTGATATTTCAGATGCGGATATGGTATTTCAAGCAGATTACGTTCCTGAAGCAAGTTCCGAAGACAAGCGTATACTCGAACTCGATGAGGTAGATGAACCGCCCTGGAAAATCAGTCATGTTCAGCCTCCTTATCCATATTACGCAAGAGTTAAACGGATTGAAGGCAATGCTACATTACAGTTTCTGGTAGATGAAAAGGGTAATGTTTCGGATGTGCAGATACTAGACGTACACGGGTTTGATGGTTTTGGGGCATCTGCCAGGGAAGCCGTCTTGAAGTGGCGATTTAAGCCTGCGACATACTTCGGGAAGCCCGTGGCTGTATGGTGTATACAGAAAATCTCTTTTAATTTGAAAGGATTGTAGTGAGTAAATCAAAATGTATGGGTTTTTTACTGTTAGCTGTTTTTTTACAGTACCATTCTGTAATCAGAGCAGAGTCTTATCAAGACCCGACTAAAATGAAAGGCACTTATTCTGAACTTGTCCAGAAAGGAAACGAAGCATACAATGCCCATAGATTCTCAGATGCCGAAGCTGCTTATGTGTCTGCGTTGGCGAAGAAAGAAACTGCAGATGTATATATTAACTTAGGGCATGTTTATATGATGATGCAAGACAGGGTTGATGACGCTATTGGGGCATACACTAAGGCTTTAGATATCGAACCCGATAACCTGAAACCGGTACGATACCTGGGTACTGCGCATTTGTTAGACAAGGACTATAGAAATGCGTTACAGGCGTTTCAGAAGATATCAAAGCCGCCGGAACTTGATAGTGACCTTTTTATTTCAATCGGCATTTGTCTTGAAAACCTGGGTAATAGCGAAGGCGCCTTATGCGCCTATAGAAATGCGGTTACACTATCCCCGCTTTCGAAGAAAGCAAATCTAAAGTTGGCTTCAACGTTGCGTAATTATGGCAAACTTGAAGATGCGCTTGCAGTGTATAGTTATGTCTTGCAGGTATGGCCTGATGCGACAGAAACCCTTATTGATATTGGTAATCTATATCTGGATAAAGGAGAATACAATAATGCCATAGACACCTTTGAATCTGCTCAACGGCTGGACGTTGGGAGTGCAGAGCTCAAACGGAGAATTGCGGATTTATATTTAAATAATAATATGCACAGAGAGGCAGCTTTGTTTTATCAAGGTTTTATAACATCCTCACAAGATGTTTCAGCAGAGGATCTCTATCGGCTCGGTAATGCCTATTACATGGGAGGAGAGAATCTTTCCGCACAGGAAACATTACAAAAAGCGATAGATAAGAAACCTGATTATGATAAAGCTCATTTACTGCTGGGAAGTATTTATGTTGAGGAGCTTAAACCCGACGAAGCACGGAGGGAATATGAAAAGGCCATTGAGATAGAACCAAAACAAGCGTCTACACATATAGCGCTTGCAAATTTGTATATAGAAACAGGTGAAAAAGAAAAAGCGGTAGATGAATACAGGGTCGCCATAAACCTGGGCCAAAAAGACGCCTCTATTTTTTACAACTTGATTGTTCTGCTTTTAGAAGAAGAAAGGAGAGAAGAATCCGCTCAATTAATCAAAGAGGCATTACGTTTATACCCACAGGATAATTCCTTAGAAAATATCTTAGAGATAATTGTAGCATCATCAAAATCAAATCCTGAAAGGTAGCAGGAAAATAAGTAAAATCAATTAATTGGAACTAATCAGGCGTTTTTAATGTTAACAATATTAATAGTGTTTTTCAAAAACTTTCACAAATGGGTGCACTGTTATTTTCTTCTTCTCCTTTCGCAGTGCACCCACCCCTTTTGTGGACCCATCAACACTCTAACTACGCTTAATTTTCTGATAATTGCTTGACAAAATTATATAGCCTTTGTTAGCATCCATCACCCAAAACCAAGAACTCTTTTGCAATATTATGTCCCCCTTAAAAATATTATTAATAATATCATTGTTTTTCTTAACAGGATGTACCCTGCTTGGTACTTCTTCAAGATATCAAGCTCGAGATGACAGTTCTGCCGATTCTCAGTCTTCAAAATATACAAAGACTTTTAACGAAGACTTTGAGGATGTATGGTCGGCGGTTCTTATGTCACTTGGAGATTTCCCCCTGGATAAAATAAACAAGGAAAAAGGTATAATAAAAACCGGCTGGGTTGAAGGCTTCTCGCAGAGGAAAGCAAGAAGCATAATGACAGACCGGCTCCTTGATGATTACTGGAAAGAAAGATATCGAATGACAATCAAGATTTCCGGCAATAATCTGATTAGTTCCGTGAAGGTAAGCTGCCAGGTTCAGGAAAAAGCAAGGGGCGGAAGCGCTGCGTACAGATGGGAGAGAAAGGAATCTGCGGGGGAGAGAGAAGAAGAGGCATTAATGAGAATCGAAGAAATTCTTAGTGACGGTTAAAGGGGTTACATTAAGGGGCTATAGAGAATGAGAAGAGTAAACGTTTATTTATTATTAATAATACTGGCGTTAGTGTTTGCAATTACTTCTACGTGCAATGCACAGGCAGGTTTTGAGGAAGAACCGGCGGACAATTATCAGCCTCAGGTTTTCCTGACAGAAGAGCAGGCATTGATGAAGGTGCTTACGGATTGTGATGAGATTTTATACGATGAGATTATTCTAACAGATGATGAAAAAAACCAACTTCAAAATATACTGAGACGGAAGATATTCGAAAACAGCTTTATCACATACATAGGCATTAAATCCGGCAAGGTTGCAGGATATGCAATCATTACCGAGGAGGTTGGTAAGTTCCATCCTTATACATTCATAGTGTCCGTTAGTCCGAAGGGTGAGATCAGGGATATCGCCATACTCGTTTACCGTGAAAGCAGGGGCGCTGAGATTGCACACAAGAGATTCCTTCACCAGTTTAAGGGCAAGTCCCTTAAGAGTCCCTTAAGAATTAACAGGGATATCATTAATATCACGGGGGCTACCATGTCTGTTGTCACTATGTGTACGGGAGTGAAGAAGGTGCTTGCTGTGATTGAGGAATTTTATCTCAGCGGTAAAAGAACGGATAAGTTTGTTTCCCTGGAAAGGGTAAAGTTTGGCGATGAAGACGGCACAGGGCAGGAGCAGGAATTAACACTATTCAAAAAGGCGGCATTGAGCATGGGTACCGTCTTTGAGATCACCGCATATGTTTCAGACAAATATAAAGCCGATAAAGCTTTTGATGACGTCTTCAAAGAGATAAACAGACTTGATTACCTGATGAGCAATTATAAAGAGGAAAGCGAGCTTTCAAAGGTTAATAAAAAGGCTGCATCAGAACCAACCGATTGTGACAATGAGCTTGCTTACGTAATAGAACAATCTTTACGGTATAGTGATATAACTGATGGAGCCTTTGATATTACAGTAGGTCCTCTTATGAAAAAGTGGGGATTTTTCAAGGAGCAGGGAAGAATTCCAGGTAAAGAAGAACTGGAATCAGTGCTCGAATCGGTTTCTTATAAAAACATTATTATTGAAGAAAAAATAAAAAAGTCACTCTTCCGTGACCCGAGTGTCGTAAAGACCGTATCCTTCAGGAATTCCGGCACACAGATTGATCTGGGCGGCATTGGAAAGGGTTATGCGGTTGACATGGCAATCAGAGTACTCAAGGGCAACGGGATTAATTCTGCGCTCATAAACTTCGCAGGAAATATTTATGCTTACGGAAAGCCGCCCGGAAAAGATTCATGGGTTATAGGCCTGCAGCACCCACGCAAGAGTGAGGGGCTTCTAGGTTCATTTGAGATTAAGGACAAGGCCGTATCTACTTCCGGTGACTACGAGAAATTTTTTACTATCAATGGAGAACGGTATTCGCACATAATTGATCCCAGAACAGGTTATCCTGTTAAAGGCATCGTGAGTGTGACAATAGTTACAGACAATGCAACCAGGGCAGACGCACTTTCCACAGGAGTCTTTGTCCTGGGATTGGAGAAGGGTATGGACTTAATCGAAAAGCTGGCGGATGTTGAAGGTGTTATTATCTATAAGAACGCTGATTCCGAATTATTCACCAAAACCTCCAGTGGAATGCAGGCGCTTTTCAAAAGAAACCTCTAAGACTCCCCGGAAGAGACAGCGTCAGACGTGATTATGTCTGGCAGTTAAGGTTTCCCAAAAATAGTGGAAAGGATTGAAATTTTTATGTAGCGGAAACCTTCAGGTTTCCACCAGTTTACTCAAGAATGTTTCTGTCATCCAGAAACTCTGTAGGCTTGGTGTTGCTGCCACGTTTTTCTTGCTTCTTTCGCCAAAGCTAGTAAATTACAATATGGAAATCAACATAAATTTGTGTAAGGAAATGGATTGTTCAACAATTTCTGAGGCGAGTAAAATGTTTGAATCAATCAATCCATTCCTGTTCGGATTCCCAGATGCTAAACTCTGACTTGCCGACAGGCTTCTTCTCATATCCTATTTTAACAATAATTTCTCCAAAAGCTCTTTACCGGGAGGCTTGTTTTCCTTGTATACTATCACCCCGTTCTTATCCAGAATAACGTTTAAGGGTATGCCCACAACCTTATATAACGTGGCTATGTCAGCGCTGGAATCAAGAACCACAGGGTAATTTATCTGCATCTTCTCAATAAAGGATTTGACTTTTGTTTCACTTTCCTGAATGTCAATACCTAATACATTAAGGCCGTCATCTTTAAGCTCATTGTAATATTCCTTGAGTATAGGTATTTCATGCCGACACGAAGGGCACCATGTAGCGCCAAAAACCAGTAATGTAACCTTATCCTTAGCAAAAGATTCCAGCTCTATCTCCTTACCGTCTACAGTTAACAACTTAAATGGAGACGCCTTCTGCCCCAAATCAACACCTGTTTCAACTTCAGCAAATACTATATTATCATTCGCACTGAATGTTCCAGAGAACATCAAAAATGCACTTAATGATAAGATTAAAACAATCCTCACAACAGTGTTCATTTTCAACCTCCGTTTCTTTGTTTATCTTAGACAATATTCTGCACATTCTCAACCGTTATTAATAATTACAACTATCAGGCATAACCTTAATATTTCTACAAATGCGTCATAGGCCCGAACCGAATCACCCTGACCGACATATTTCTCAATGCTTGGCGGTAATAACATCATTTGTTCTCTATTACCATTACGATATGCCATCGTTAACCTCCTCTCTTTGTTTATGAATGGCTTATGATAACATATCGTAGTTATTAGTTTAAGTCTTTTAACCTGTTATTTACATATATAAACTTCTATAATTGCGACACAGTCTGATTCCGGCGGGGACGGGTACCTATTCGGGCAGGCCACGCTGAGCGGGGCAGGCAAAGCTGAGCTTAGCTCTGCAGATTGAGCCGAAACCTTTATAGGGTCTATTCTCAAATTCCCCTTAAATTTGTTGACTTAATTACTGTACCTACCTATTATCTTTAAATAATAAGAAATTATCATATTAATAGATATGTGTGAAAGATTATGAACCGTATTGTAATCACAACCTTCTTGCTTTGTTGTAGCAATGTCTTCATGACATTCGCATGGTATGGGCACCTGCACAATCTCTCACATAAGCCCTGGATTGTCGCAGCGCTCGTAAGTTGGGGAATTGCGTTGTTTGAATATCTGCTACAAGTGCCGGCAAATCGAGTGGGGCATGAGGTCATGTCGGTGGGGCAATTGAAGATATTGCAGGAAGCGATTACCCTATTTGTTTTCGTCCCTTTTTCCATATTCTATATGAAGGAGAAGATTTCGATGGATTACCTTTGGGCGGGGCTCTGTCTGCTGGGTGCGGTCTTCTTTCTGTTCCGGAGCAGAATATTCGGCACATAACAACGCCATGCGCACGGACGGGAATTCCGATGCGCTCCA
>CAKKPF010000294.1 GCA_919901575.1 Candidatus Brocadiaceae bacterium | reverse complement strand
TACAGCTTTTTTTATTTTACTGCCAAGCCTTAAAAGGGAAATATATTTATCTATCATGTTCTTATTTGACGGGACACCAAGAAGTGGAGTTATTTCAGACATCAATCTATCGTAAGAGTAACCTATATCTAGAAATTTTTTTATAACGATTCCATTTTCTATTTCATTAAACCCTCTTGAAGATAAATTATCATGCAAAACTAACAACAGTATCTCTTCGTCATTAAGCCCATCTATAACCTTTGCCTCAATACCTACCTGTCCTAATTCTTGACATGCCATGATCCGTTGATAACCGCATACAATAGTATATCCTCCATCGGCATCCTGGTTTCTCTTCAATATCACAGGATTGATTAATCCCACATTTCTAATAGATTCCTTTACAACATCCGAATCACGTCCATAACGAAACAAATACCTGTCATAACCTTCAGATGACAAATCAATATTATCTAATGAAATCTGTATTAATTCCATTTTTCAATATATAAATTGAACGATTTCATATTGCTGTAGCCGCCCGCCTGGGTGGACGTTACACATCATTAACTCGTCCCACGCTCCCGCGTGGGAATGTGCTGAATTAATTCAATGACATTGCCCCTACAAACCTAATTTCAACTTTTATAAAGAGTAGCAGGGAAGTGTATAAAATTCAATGGTATTCATGGAGCAAAGCAAGGTAGAGGTTTAAAGTCTTTGGCAAATAGAGTTGGTAGTTGGGGTAATTTGGTGGAAAGAGATTTGATAAAAAAACGCCTACATTCCTCTGTTTATGAAGAGTGCAGGCGTCTGGTTAATGAAACATTATTGGTAGCCCCATTCCTACTGTTTGCTAATCATTTTCTTTTTAAATTTCCGCCTTACTGCTGTCCCCGCAAGTCCAGCTAACCCAATACCGAGTAGCGCAATGGTTGCGGGTTCGGGGACTATCGTGGGATCTGTAACCTGGAGAAAATACAGTTCACCATCCGTATAATCAATCACATAGAGATTCCCTGACGCATCCTGTCCAAAAGAAGAAAGACTATCAAGACTTCCCGCATCAAACGTCATTTGATCAGTCCAATCTGTAAAATTAGTGATGTTCGAACCATTGAACTGAGACGAATCGGAACCGTCATAGCTGAAAGACCATATTCTCGGATTCACAAAATCACCGAAAAAATATTGACCCTGCAGGGATGTGACGGGACCCTGATAGACAAAACCACCAGTAACTGAACGCCCCTCTGTAGACCCACTACCATGCGCATAATCATAGATCGGATCAAGGGCACCAAGTGGTTTGGGACCACCAACTCCTCCGGTCGGCGTCTCAATCGTCCCTTCACGAAGACGCCAACCAAAATTGATTCCTCCACTTGAAACTGGCAGAAAATCAATTTCTTCACGAACATCCTGTCCCACATCAGCAATGTACATATTACCTATGGGATCAAAGCTGGCCCGCCAGGGATTCCTCAATCCATACGCCCATATCTCATCATCGTCGGGCGTTCCAACAAATGGATTTGTAGACGGAATACCATAGTTCCGATCGGGGTCATTGGGAAAATCATCTACATTGGGATCAATGCGTAGAATTTTCCCCATAAGATTACTCGTCGTATCTTGCGCGTTACCCCCCGGTTCCGTATGACCGGGACCTTTGTCGTTCTGACCATCCGGATAAGAGCCACCTCCGTCACCAGTCGTGATGTAAAGCAGAGAATCCACGGGACTGAAACCTAACCATCCTCCATTATGATCCGCTCCTGGTGTGGTGAACTTAAGAATTGTCTTCTCACTCGATGGATCAGCAATATCCGGATTCCCAGAAACTTGATACTCCTTGACCGTCGTTGCACCACTTCCATCCTTAACGTGCACGTAGAAACTACCATTATTCGCATACGCCGGATGAAACGTAAGTCCTAACAAGCCGTTACCGACCTCTGTGTCTATGTCCGTTATGGTAAGATACGGCGTCGAATTGAGTTGGCCAGTAGTCAAATCAAGAATTTGAATAGTACCTGTCTGTTCAACAATGAATAATCGACTGCCATCGCCTTCAGGGGCTGTTGCATAGACGGGTTTTTCCAAACCAGTCGTGATGCGGACAGCATCTATCGTGACTGCTTCTGAAAACTCTGGAAAAAGAACCATTATCAATATCACACCTAATCCTGTATGAATGAATCTACACATAATTACCTCCACAAAACTGTTTTGCTTTTTAAGTTTTTGTCTTACTGCTATTCCTGCAAGTCCGGCCTACCCAATTCCAAGGAGTGCAATGGTTGTGGGTTCGGGTATAGGTTATTGTTGCAGTTCCCTAACAAAGTAATGACCCGTATGTCCCGGACCCAGACTAGGGTTAACAAAAGAGTAATCAATGAAACCACCCGTCGTAACATGACCTTGCGTGTCTGTAAGGTCTAACCATTCAAACCCTGTTTCTGTGTCCCTTGTTAGCAATCCATCTCCCGGATTTGCCAGATCGATTGAAATAAGGATGGCTTTAGCTTTTTATTTCCTTACATGTTAAAGCAATCAAAAAATCACAGTTTATAGCCCTGTTGAGTATAGTGACTGTTACATTACACTTATAAATTTATGAAAATAAATCCATCAAATGATAGAGTATATTTCTGTATGAAATGACAAAACAGGAGATTGTTGCCATAGTAGTAGTGAAATTCATTTTAGTTAGATTAAAAATTAAAGTCAATGGAAATTTCCCTATGACAACATGATGTTTTTATGATTCGGGATGTACTGACACGGACGCACTGTTTGTTAAATTTGTAAATACTTGATAACAAGTAAGATACTAAATTTTTTCGTAACCGTTCACGGGTATCATGAGATACTAGGCAATGCCTTATTCGTTAGGTTCTTACCAGAATTGCCAGTTACCTGTTGTGAGCACATAGATGCCAAGGAGAAGGTTGGTTATTCCGTGGGAGAATATAGCGATGACCAGACTTCTTGTGTAGTACAGGATCAAGCTATAGGATACACCCGCCATAATACCTGCCAGCCAGAGGTTGTGCTCCAGACCAAAGAGGATAGATGAGATAACAAAAGATAGCCATGTAAATTTCCCTATCGGCACTTCCTCAAACCTGGGGTTGATAATGTATCTTATAACGAAAGACCTCCAGAATATCTCCTCGAACACGGGAACTACCACAGAAGACCCAAATAGCCTGAAGGATATGATCAGATAAAAGAGTATTGAATTATCAAAAATGAATGGATTATACTCTTCAGGTTCTGACATGACGGCAAACTTCATATCCATGTTAATCCATAGCACAAAGACAGCAACTCCTGCCACAAACCCAATTAAAAGGTTCTTCACCGAAAAACCCTTCTTCATGTCAATCTCAGTATATCTATTCCACAAAAGCACCAAGACAACTGCAACAAGCACTGTTTTAACAGGATAAAAGATATAGCTGTCATACCCGGCAACATTTACAAGGTGATCACAGTATTTGGAGAGAAAGTCTATAAGACTCTCCAGGGCAATGAAGGCTATAAAGAGTAGAAAGGGAAAGACCCTCGGAAACCATGCCTTTTGAATAGTACCAGATATACGTGACATAATGTTTCGCAACCACAACCATTAACCAATCATGTTCGATTTTATATATTCATTTCATCAAGAATAATTCCCGGCACAAAGTAGTCCAGGTCAGGTGTCATTATCTACAATTTGTTCCAGAGAATCAAGGTCTATAGCAGGATTATTCTTAAATGGTGTGTACAAAGGATCACCTATAATGATTATGCGCCATGAAATATGCGGGATACTTCTAAAATAAGTCTCTAATAGTGTAAGTTTACCGGTCATAAGTAAAGGGAAGAAAACGTCCGGCAATGGAAATGCAGACAAGTATGGTTCACTAACAGGTCCGAGGGTTGCCGCCACACCTTCTTCTACAATCCTCTTACACCACACCTGACTATTCGGTTGTTTCAGTGTACTCGCCTCGGAGCTGGCTATATGGAAACCCACAGCCCCTTTCTTCCACTCAAATGAATCTGCATATTTAGCAAGTGAATACCAGCCGGCATACAAGGCGGCATCCGGACATGACTTTTCCGGAAATAGCTCCGGACTGTTATCCAGTACAACAGGCATAGAACTCTTAGACTTGACAATACTATGCAGCCTACGCAGATGTTCATCGTAACGTCCGTAGCTGTCTTTATTGTTAACGTCATCAGGACCGCGGGCATCTATATATA
>CAKKPF010000293.1 GCA_919901575.1 Candidatus Brocadiaceae bacterium | reverse complement strand
TATCCGTGTAAATCTGCGTGTATCCCTGCCCGACGGTTTGTTTGGCGGGAGCGTCCTATCATTATGGATAGATCTCCATCTTTCCCCAGATCGCATAGAGCTTGCCGTCCGTTGAGGCAATATAAATGGTGCCGTCTTTATCTATTGAGGCGGATGATTCAATGGCACCGCCTGTTTCGATAAACCATTTTAGAGAACCGTCGCTGTTAACGGCATAAAATTTCTTGTCCCTTGAACCTACATACACCGTTCCATTGGCATCAATTACGGGTGATGACATTACTGAATATCTTGTTTCAAACGTCCACTTCAGTGTGCCATCCGGATTAACGGCATACAGTAAGCCATCCCCGGAACCTATATAAATTGTTCCATCCAGGGCAATGGCAGTGGAGGAATCAATATCATATACGGTCTTATACTGCCATTTCAGGTGACCATTCGGATCAAGGGCGAAGAGATTCGCATCTTCAGAACCGAAATAGATAGTCCCATCATCACCAATAGAAGGAGATGATTCAAGCAGGTAACGTGTCCCGAATGACCAGACGGCCTTGCCATCCGGCTTGAGGGCAAACATATAATAATCCTCCGACCCGCAATAAATCATGCCATCCTCTCCAATAGCCGGCGATGACCATATATGATCTGCCGTCTTGTATTCCCATTTGTGCTTACCATCTGCATCCACGGAATGTATCCTGTTGTCCCAGCCTCCAAAGTAAAGAGAGCCGTCATCCCCTATTGCTGGAGATGAGATAATGCCTCCGTTCGTCTTGTGTTTCCATTTCAGTCTGCCGTCCGGAAAAAGCGAATAGAGGTATTGGTCCCACGAACCGAAATATATCACGCCGTCAATATCAATTGCGGGTGTTGAATCTACCTCAGCTCCTGTCTCAAACTTCCATTTCAGAGTGCCGTCAGGATTAAGGGCATAGAGGTGTTTGTCCTGCGATCCTAAATATATAGTGCCGTCAATGCCTATTACGGGAGATGATGATATTGCCGCCCCGGTCTGAAACGTCCACTTTATGCCGTTTGTCTGAGACCCCGCATAAGGACTGCGCCCCGTATGGCGTAAATCATGACGATGCATCGGCCAGGGAGTGTTTGCAACCCTCTTCCCGAAGTATTGTGATGAAGCGTCCTTCGCCTGCTCATCACACCATACAGTCCGGGTAGAAGCATATAAAATAACACCAATAATCAGAAACGCAAAAGGCAGTGGTTGAACATATTTCAATACAGATTTGTTGTATATTGTCACAGAAAAATCCTTTCGATTATGTTGTCTATTATTCTTGATCCTACTTGCGGGAAGAATGACAGCTTGGATGTGTATGTCCAAAGAAAATGTGGAAGGCTACCCGCCTGACCAGTCAGTTCGCCAGCCCGACAAACAGCCTGAAAGCCGTTCTGGCGGGGGCAGGAAGCCTTCCGCTACATTATTTGTCTTAATTCTTTCTATAATTTCAATATATTTGTTCACAAAACACCCTTTGTCGAGGGAACTTCATCAGTTCGTTCATCTATTCTGGTTGCTCTATCAAGGGCCTTTGCTACACCTTTGAAAATCGCTTCCGCGATGTGATGCGCATTTTCGCCATACGGAACATCCACATGGAGGTTAAGGCCTGCATTTACTGTAAATGCCTCCAGGAACTCCTTAATCAATTCAGAATCAAAATCACCAATCTTCTTTGAGTCCAGCCTTGCATTGAAGACAAGCGCCGAACGCCCGCTGATATCCAGCGCTATGTTGGCCAGCGCCTCCTGCATCGGTACGCTGACATTGGCAAAACGGACTATGCCCGCCTTATCACCTAAAGCCTCTTTCACCGCCTGTCCCAGACAGATACCCACATCCTCAACCGTGTGATGATAGTCAACATTAGTATCACCTTCCGCCTTGATCTCCAGATCGAACAAGGCGTGTTTCGCAAACAGATCCAGCATGTGATCAAAGAAACCGATACCTGTTGATACTGACCGCTTCCCCTCGCCATCCAGATTAAGGGACAGGCTGATACTAGTCTCACTCGTCTTTCTGTCTATGTTCGAGGTTCTGTTTCCCATAATTAACCTTCACTATTCTAATCCCTTGTTTCCTGTTTCCCCCTTTAGTAAAGGGGGAAACAAGGGGGATTTATTTAATTTCTGCCAGATTATCAAGCAAGGCGTCTATTTCTTCGTCTGTCCCGACCGTAATCCTCAGACAGTCGTCCAATCTTGGTTGGTCTATATACCGGATAAGTATCTTTCTTTGCTTCAGTTCCTGATAAATCTCTTTTGCTGCTTTCCTGGCATCCTGACATTTGATCATAACAAAGTTTGCCTGAGATGGGTATACAAAAAATCCCAGCTTTTTAAGTGAATCTATCAGGCGTTCCCGCGTCCTCTTTATCCGGGCAACGTTTTCCCTGAATGTCTCCCGATCGCCCAGGGCGGCAACCGCAGACGCCATACTGAGCCTGTCAACATTATACGAATCCTTGACCTTCACCATACCATTTATCAAACCTTCCTGAGCCACGGCAAAACCCAGACGCATTCCGGCCAGGGAATAGGATTTGGAAAGCGTGCGCAGGACAATGAGGTTTGGATGTTTGTCTACCAGTCTCATACAATTATCATTGGCAAAATCCACATACGCCTCGTCAATCACTATTACACCGTCTATCTTTCCTGCAATTCCCGACACCTCTTCAACCGGTATCATTGTCCCTGACGGTGAGTTGGGGTTGCATATAAAGGTAACGGCAGCGCCTTTAACTATAATTTCTTCCGGTAAAGAATAATCTTCAGGGAAATCTATAATACACCCTTCGGCATCCTGAATCTCTGATAAAGTTTTGTACAAAAGATACGAAGGATACGGGTAAACAACCTTATCACCTTTTCCCGCAAAACTCCTGACTATTATGGTTAAGAGTTCATCAGACCCGTTGCCAATCATAACCCTTTCAGGCCTTGTACCAAAAATCTCTGCTACCTTCTTTCTTGCGCTCGCTGAGCTTGGGTCCGGATACAACCGCAGTTTCTCATTTATCTCTTCCTTCAATGCGGCAATAACCTTTGGGGAGGGAGGATACGGATTCTCGTTTGTATTGAGCTTGATGTATTGACCGTCCTGCGGCTGTTCGCCGGGAACGTACCCGCTCATCTTATCAATATTTTTTCTGAAGTAATTTGATTGTGTTTTAGTTTTCATTTTTTATACGTTTTTCGATTGGAACCTATAATAGTGGAAACCTAAAGGTTTCCGCTACATCTTGCACATTTTACTTATCCACTCTTATACGCACAGAGTTAGCATGAGCCTGCAGGCCTTCAGACTCTGCAATTGTGATTATGTCATTGGCTGATGATCTCAGGCCCTCTTCCGAATAGGAAATTATGCTTGTTCTTTTCAGGAAATCATTTACAGACAGGCCGGAGCAAAATCTCGCCGTTCCGCCGGTCGGCAAGACGTGCGAAGGCCCGGCAACGTAGTCACCGACTGCTACCGGAGTGAATGGTCCGGCAAATATAGCGCCTGCATGTTTCAACCCGGATAAAACTTCATCCTCATTTTTCACTATTACCTGTAAGTGTTCCGGCGCCAGGGTGTTCGAGATATCAACGGCCTCATTCAAATCTTTCGCAAGTATGATAAAACCAAATTTATCTAACGATTCTTTAATCAGATCACCGCGGGGCAGGCTCTCAATCTGCCTGGATATCTCCTGTAGCACTCCATTGGCAAGTTCCTCAGAGTTTGTAACTAGGATTGAAATACCGGGGGCATGTTCCGCCTGCGACAGCAGGTCAGAGGCGACATACGCATGATTAGCAGTCTCGTCAGCTATTATGAGCACCTCACTAGGCCCTGCCAGCATGTCTATGCCGACATGCCCATACGCCTCCCTCTTGGCAAGCGTCACAAATACATTACCGGGTCCGACTATCTTGTCCACCTTCGGAACTGTCTTTGTACCAAACATGAGAGCGGCTATTGAATGTACGCCGCCAATCATATAAACCTCATCTACACTTGCCTCCCTGCACGCAACCAGTCTCTCAGGGGAGATAGTTCCATCCCTGCCGGGCGGTGTTACAACTACAATTTTTTTCACCCCCGCTACCCTCGCCGGTATGGCATTCATTAATACCGTGGACGGGTATGATGCCGAACCGCCAGGGACATAAATGCCGATGTTTTCGATGGCTTCATATTTCAACGTTATCCTGGTTCCACTAGAACAGAATGGCTTGGGCTCACGCACGCGAATGTACTCCTGAAATACCCGGATACTTTCCCTCGCATTCTTTATGGCGCTTATAAATTCCGGAGACACCTTTTTGTAAGCATCCTCTATCTCAGATTCCTTGATTCTGAAATCCTTTGCAGACAGACTCACACCCTCAAACTGTTTTGAATAATACTCCAGGGCCGCGTCGCCCTTTTCTTTTATGTCATTAATGATACGTTTGACGCTTTCAGCCGGAGAGAGAGGTTCGCCAAAGACAGCCTTTGTTTTTGCTTCCATCACCTCGGTAACCGTATCAGCAAATATGCTCATCCCCTGCTTGAGTACCTCAATTTCCTGCGTAATATTGCCTTCCTGTGATCTTAATATTTTCATAGTTGTTTAGCGTTTTTGATTGGCGGTGTACACCCTATTAATATCAAAAAATTTACCCAACCTGGTCTAGCCAGAACCAAAAAGGAGATAGATACCTAGGCAAAGCTGACAGAGCTAAGCTCAGCTTTGGCTTGTCTCACGTATATTCCAGTTCGACGTATGGCGTTAGATACGAATTAAACGAATTGGCACGGAAAAATGTCTGTGTTCAGGAACGGTTAGGCCAGGTATCTCTCATGATGTTGCAGGTTGTAATCTAATTGGATTGACATCAAAATTGTTACCTCGTTTCTTCAGCTGCCAAAGGTCATATGCGTTTTGTAAGCGCAACCAATGCGTTGCATCCGGCTTGCCAAATGTCATTTCCAACCTTAATGCTATTTCCGGAGTTATTGTACCATGGCAATTGATGATCCTAGAGAGTGTATTGCGGTTTACCCCCAACCTGAATGCCGTTTCTGATATAGATAATCCTATAGGATCCAGGACAAGTTCCTTTAGGATTTCTCCGGGATGAGCAGGATTATACATACTCATAATACTCCTCCTTAATGGTAATCCTCATAATGTACAATTTCAGCGTTAGAATCAACAAACCGGAAAGTTATTCTCCAATTCCCACTAACCTTAACCGACCAAATACCCTTTCTGTTTCCTTTTAATTCATGCAATTCAAGCCCTGGCAGGTCCATATCATCGATTTTTTCTGCCTGATCCAGGTTGGATAGTATTAAACGCAACCGTTTGGCATGTTGCGTTATTATTCCTGATTTGTTCCCAACATGGAAAAAACGTTTCAACCCTTTATGAGAGAAACTCTTGATCATGTAAACATTATAGCCCCTGCCATTATACTCCACAACCCGAAGAGTACATAATTATTTAGTTAATCTTACTAAATATACCATAACAGCCAGCTTTTAGCAATTTACGATATTGTTTCCAGCATATATATTTTTCTCATCCTGTTCTTATTCACTTATCTCAACAGCACGCACCTTGTCACCTACTGATATCGGACTCAATTGCGGTACTCCCGTAACCTGAGAGGTATTTACGTTTAGTTTTTCATTACCGATCCTGCCGCCTCCCGGTCTTCCAGTCATGGATTCAGCCATCATAGCCCCGCTGAGTGTCTGTGCGCCATGAGACTCATGTTCTGTGCACGGCATTTCCTTCTCTCCCGCGACACAGGTGGAAAATTTATCCTGGACATGAGATACAAGAATATAATCCTTGACGTGTTCCAGTTTTCCCAGGGTTTCGCCGCTATCCGGATCCTTTACCTCGTCATTGCTCTGCACAAATACCACAAAGACCATTCCATCCACCACTCCGTTATCTCTGCCGACATTAATTACGATGCTGTATTCATCGAGTATTTTAGCTACTTTACCTTCTATTTTCTCCGTACTCACAAATCAACTCCTTTCTTTCACCAATTCGCCTCATTATATTTTACCCCCCTTCTTTGTCAAGGAGAATTGAATTGGCACACATCTTCTGCTATCTACCCGGACAGGCAGAAAAGTTGCTGTGCCAATAATTAAAGTAGTGGTTTTTGTCCAAAACAAATGTATAATTCGGCATTATATTCCTCATCTAACGCACCACTAAAGGTTGTTAAAAGCAATCTTGATGATTTCAGCTACGTTATTAAGTGGTAAAACATGGATAACAATTCAATCAAACTTCCTGAGTCTCCAAATAAAAAACGGTTTTTCATCAGTATTCGTTCAAAAATGCTCCTCTATTTTGGATTTGCATTTACAACGATACTCGTAATGTACACATTGTCAGAAATATACGGAATACCATTCACAAGGTTTGTCGGGAAATATAAGGAACAACAATCAGAGGTATTTAAGAACCTTAGTACTGTTGCTGACATGAAGAAGGAACGCCTGATGCACTGGTTGAAAGAGCGGAGAGGCGATACAAGGGTGCTCTCCAGAAGCATCGCAATAAAGACTCATATCGAATCTCTTATGCCCATAATCAAAGAAAATGTTTCTGACGGCGCCGGGGATGGAGATAAGCTTCCGGCTGAATTGCAAGATGATGAGCCTTGCAAGGCCATCTCACAACACCTGAAACTGGTTAGGGAAACATACGGTGTATACGATAGAATACAGATAGCAGATGCACAAAGCGGAACAGTTATAGCCTCCACACATAATGAAGATTTAGGCACGGATATTTCTCAACATAAATCCTTCTTCAGGGTTCTTATTCCGGGCTATGAAGAATCAATGGTATTCGAAAAAGACCTTTTAACCGGCAATCTGGAATTGGAAATGGCCCGTAATATTTACCTTGATGATAATGATGCTAAACCATTCGCTGTGCTCATAGTACATATCAATCCGGATGATTTTATTACCCCCCTGCTCCATACAGGTGCAGGCATGGGCCAGACTGGCGAAGCGATGCTTGTAAATCAGGACGCAAAAATACTCACACCGCTCAAGCATCCGTTAGCAGACGGCACTACAGCCATACCGTTGGAGTATCAAATCAAGGCCGGGCCGGCTGTGATTGCCGCACAGGGTGAAGAGGGCATCATAATAACAGAAGACTATCGGGGCAAGATGGTTCTGGCAGCATTCCGGCATATCCGTATTACGCCGGAAACAGGATGGGGATTGGTAATCAAAAAGGACCGGACGGAAGTCTTTGCGCCTCTCAGGAATAGTATTTATTATAGCTTCGCCACGGGTATTGTTTGTCTATCTCTGACACTGGTATTGGTAGTCATAATCGCAAGAACTCTTTCGCTGCCTATCCGGCAGCTCAGCAAGGCTGCCCGGGAGTTTAAAGAAGGGAACCATTTTGTTCAAGTACAGGCAACCACCCATGATGAAGTTGGTATTCTGACGGAATCATTTAATACCATGATGGAAAGGCTGGATAAATCGTACAAAACCTTAAATAAGAAACTGGTTGAGCTATCAAAGACTAATGAAGATCTTTCATTTGAAATTGCTGAGCGCAGACGACTACAGGAAGAACTTATAAGAAAAGAGAAGTTTGCTGTTATCGGACGAATATCAGGCGCTATAGCCCACGATGTCAGGCACCCCCTGGCGACAATTAAGAACTCTGCATACTTTCTGAATATGACACTGAAGGACCCTGATGAAAAGACAAGGAAACACCTTAACATCATTGACGGTGAGATCAATCGTGCGAATGAGATTATTACAGGCCTTATGCGATTGTCTCAATCTGATAAAACTGAAAAGAACAGGACAAATATCAATACATTCATAAAAGAGTTCTTTTCAGAGTATGCATTGGCGGAACACATAAAGATTACGACTGACCTTGCCGACGAGTGTCACGATATAATGGTTGATCGTCTCCAACTTAGACAGGTCTTCTCCAATATCACGGCAAATGCGGTATGCGCCATGCCGGAAGGCGGTATGTTTACTGTGAAGACAAGGAGAGTTCGGAGTTTGAAGTTCGGAGTAAGGAGTGAAGAAGGAAAAATCTCCGAACCCGAAGGTGATTTCGTAGAAATCTCCTTCGCAGATACCGGCGTCGGCATAAAAAAAGAGGCCCTGGACAAAATATTCGAACCATTCTTCACAACAGGAAGCAGTGGAATAGGACTCGGCCTGTCAATAGTCAAGGATATTATTGCATCTAATAACGGTGATATAACAGTTGAAAGCGAGGAAGGAAGAGGGAGTACGTTTAAGATTGTATTTCCGGGAGTAAGGGATTGATGATTGGATTTGACTCTAAATTATGAAGACGATATATATAAATAGTCAGTGTTGTCCGGTTAGGTTTTTGCGTGTGTTCCATTAATTGTCCAAAAGCTGT
>CAKKPF010000292.1 GCA_919901575.1 Candidatus Brocadiaceae bacterium | reverse complement strand
CAGAGAATTAAAGAAGCGCAACTTTGACATAATAATACTCGATATAAAGATGCCTGGCATTGGCGGGCTTAATACGTTGAAGAGTGTAAAGGAAATGGATCCGGAGGTGGAGGTTATAATGCTTACCGGACGAGCGACCATTGAAAGTGCTGTTGAGTCAATGAAGATGGGGGCGTATGATTACATTACAAAACCATGCAGACTTAATGAATTAGATATACTTTTGAAGAAGGCTTATGAAAAAAGGCAACTTTCTAAAGAAAATGTTTCTCTAAAGAGATTGGCAACCAGCAGAGAACAGGAGAAGGTCATGATAAGCCAGAGTGACAAAATGAAGCCGGTATTTAATCTTATAAACAAGGTTGCCGTAACTGATTCTACCGTACTTATTCATGGTGAAAGTGGTACAGGGAAGGAGCTTGTTGCCAGAGACATCCATCAGAAAAGCAAACGCAACAAGCATCCATTTGTTGCCGTTAACTGTGCGGCCCTTCAGGAGACCCTTCTTGAGAGCGAGCTTTTCGGCCATGTTAAGGGAGCATATACGGGAGCACACGAAACCCGTCTGGGACTGTTTGAAGTTGCAGACAAAGGTACATTGTTCCTTGATGAAGTTGGCGAGTTGCCAATAAATATTCAGGCAAAATTACTGAGGGTGCTGGAGTCTGGAGAAATCCGCAGATTGGGTGACAGTAAGTCAATCTTTATTGATAGCAGAATTATAACGGCTACAAATAAGGACATCGCATCTGAGGTTAAAAAGGGTTCATTTCGAGAGGATTTGTTTTTCAGGATTAATATTGTTCACATATCTTTGCCTCCTTTGAGGGAAAGAAAAGACGACATTCCATTGCTTGTGCAACACTTCCTGAAAACACACAGGATTAATATGACCGAAAAGAAAGTTTGCCCCGATGCGCTTAGAAGTATGATGAAATATAATTGGCCTGGTAATATCCGGGAATTGGAGAATGTGATAGAAAACTTGATGATTATTGTAGATGATGAGAAGATAGGTGTATGCAATTTGCCGGAAGAAATAAGAGGATACGCAGGCACGAATGATAATATCCTTGATGCTGATGCCTCTCTATCTGATCTGGAAAGACAACACATAATAAAAACCCTTTCAAAGATAAATGGTAATAAGACGCGTGTAGCCGAAACACTTGGTATATCTATAAAGACTTTATATAATAAATTAAAGTCTTACAACATTCCTTATTGATATGTCAGATTATTTCAATTGTCCGAATTGCGGAGCAGAGGTGCTAATAAAGGCGCTATCATGTCCTGAATGCGGTTCTGATGAAAAAACAGGTTGGTCTGAGGATACGATGTATGATGGCCTGGACATTCCTGCCTTTGAAGAGACAAGGGAGAAATCCTCAACTTCTCTGTTTCAGAGTAAATATACGTATTACATCGTGGTGATTCTGACAATTCTGGCCTTTGTATTGTTTTACATATTGTAGCCAATACCATGAGGTTTCTTGTATAGTCATTCCCAACTTGATTGGGAATCCGCATTCTTCCTTTGTATAAAAAAGGTTAATACCTGCCTTATGTATGAAAAGTTATTTTGCCTATATCATAACCAACTACAAGAAAACAACGCTTTACATTGGGGTGACCAATGATCTTATTCGACGGATGTATGAACATAGGAATGGATTAGTGAGAGGTTTTTCTAAGAAATATCAATTAAAGTATTTGGTTTATTTTGAAGAAACGGGTGATGTAATGTCTGCTATTCATAGAGAAAAACAATTAAAGAAATGGAATCGGGCATGGAAAGAAGAACTCATCAATGAATTTAATCCAGAATGGAAAGATTTGTCGGAAGAGTGGCTGGAAGAATAGATTCCCGCTCAACAGACTGCGGGAATGACATGAGAGAGGCCGCCTCGGATGTTCTTACATTATCATTTCCAATTTGATTTGGAAGTATGTGTGTTTGTAGATTTCCGTTTCCACGGGAATGACAGAAAGGATGGGAATGACAGAAAGGGCGGGAATGACAAAAATATCTGATATGGCGGACATTATGTAAGAGTCTTGAAAAACCCGTATCTTTCCTGTAATTCCCGCAGTCTGTTGAGCGGGAATCTAGCTTTTTGATTTATGGATTTCAGTTTCTCCGTCCGAACGGATTCATCCGGGTGGGCGCGGGAATGATAGAAAGGAGGTAGTGACGATACCGGTCAATTTAAGTAAAAGGAAGTTGAAAAATTCTCAAAGTGAATTTGACGGCTATAATATAGCATATTTCATTTCCCCTCACGGGTACGGTCATGCGGCGCGGGCTTGTTCCGTTATGGCGGAAATGCATGATATAAATCCCTCAATAAAATTTGAAATCTTCACAACAATTCCCAGGTGGTTCTTTCAACAATCACTATCAGGTTCATTCGCTTATCATAGCTTGTTGACAGATATTGGCATGGTTCAAAAAACACCTCTGCAAGAAGACCTGCCGGAGACACTTCAAAAATTAAATAATTTCCTGCCGTATGACGAGTCTCAGATCGAGAGTATATCAAAAGACATTAACAAAATAAGGTGTCAACTAATCATATGTGATATTTCTCCGATGGGGATTGTGGTAGCGCAGAAGGCTCGTGTCCCATCTGTATTGATTGAAAATTTTACATGGGACTGGGTCTATGAAAATTATGTAAGCGCTGATTTTCCTGCTGATCAACATGTTGATTACTTAAAAAAGATATTTAAGTCAGCTAATTATCATATTCAAACAGAGCCTGTTTGTCACTATAGGAATGTCGATCTTACTACATCGCCTATCAGTCGAAAGGTAAGAAATTCCCCTCAGCAAGTCAGACAGAGTTTGAGCATACCTGATGAAACTAAGGTGGTAATGGTTACAATGGGCGGGATACCGGAGAAACATAATTTTCTAAATCAACTGAAACATCATTGCGATGTTCATTTTATAATACCGGGGAGCAGTCAAACTGCAAGGTTTGTTGATAATTTAGTACTATTACCTCATCACTCTGATTTCTTTCATCCAGATATTGTCAATGCGTGTGACGCTGTTGTTGGAAAACTAGGGTATAGCACACTTGCCGAGGTATTTCATGCCGGTGTTCCTTACGGTTACATTCCACGCTTCAGTTTTAAGGAATCTGAGATACTGGAGGCGTTTGTGAAGAATCAAATGAGCGGATTTGCTATTACTGAGGCGCAATATCAGGAGGGGGATTGGATGTATTTGCTTCCAGAACTTCTGGGGTTGCCCAGGATAAGGCGAAACGTTCCTAATGGTTCAGAAGACGCGGCAAAATTCATTTATAAATTGCTATGTAATAATGAGTCCATCAGCAAAAGCTAAAATACTGGTTTAATTGTTTTTTAAAAATAAATATCTCTTTCCCCCTTGATAATTGATGCTATTTTGCCAGACGTCAACTGCCTGACTTTGGGATCAGGAATTTTACTAATCTCGGAGGATATAAGAGCCTTTACCTTTTGTGCCAGTTTGGGATTGTAATCAAGAAGATATTCCTCGAAAGTGAGGAGTGCGTTTGGGTGGCAGAAATTCTTAATATTTCCTGGCTTTGCGAGGTCCATAAAATTCTCACCCGTCCTGCCGGTACGATAACAGGAGGTGCAGAAGCTTGGAATGAACCCCTTGGAGGCCAAATCTTCTATAACGTCTGACAGGGAACGGTTATCAGATATGGTGAATTGCCCTTGTGATTTGCCGTTGCCGCTATAGCTGCCAGGCGCTGTCCTGGAACCGGCAGAAATCTGAGATACGCCAAGATAAAATAGTTCATCTCTTAACTCTGCATTCTCTCTTGTAGAAAGTATTATACCCGTATACGGGACGGCGAGTCTGAGAACGGCAATTATCTTTTTAAGTTCTTTATCTGATACCGGGTATGGGGGATGTGACGCTATGTTAGAACCTTGTGCGGGTTCAAGCCTTGGAACTGAAATAGTATGCGGGCCGACTCCGAACTCATCCTCAAGGTGCATAGCGTGAAACAGCAATGCCAGCACCTCAAACTTGTAATTATACAGGCCAAACAGCGCACCTATACCCACATCATCAATACCGGCGCTTTGAGCAAGATCGCATGCATATAGACGTTTTATATAGTCAGACTTAGGGCCTGATGCATGTAGTTGATTATACGTCTCTCTATGATATGTCTCCTGAAATAATTGATAAGTTCCTATACCGGTATTTTTAAGTCTTTTAAAATCCTTGATTCCCATTGGCGCAACATTGACGTTTACCCGTCTTATGTCTCCGTTACCTTCCTTCGTATCGTAGATGGTCTTTATAGCATCTTCTAAATAATCTATATTGACGGCAGGATCTTCTGCCGAAACCAAGAGAAGACGCTTGTGTCCCTGTGAAATAAGGGCTTTGGTCTCTTCACGTATCTCGTCATTTTTTAAAAGACGTTTTTCCGTATTTAAGGCATCAGGCCTGAAACCACAATAAAGACAGTTGTTAACACATCTATTTGATAGATAGAGCGGTGCAAATAATACAAGACGGTTTCCATAAATTGACTCCTTTATCTGCTCAGCGGCCGTGAAGATGCTGTTCAGCACAACCTCATCTTCGCAATTGAGAAGTACGGCAACCTCTGCCGGACTAAGACCTTTTAATTTTATGGACTTTTTGATTATGGCCTTGGCACGGAAGTTAGAAGGCCTTTTTGTCCTTTCTAACAGGTCAAGTATTTTATCTTCGTCAATAAAATTATTCATCTGCTTAACTCGAATAAGTCAGTTGCGAATGACCAATGACTAATGACAAGTTTTCATAACTAAATTCCTAAATCAGTAGGAGCCCTGCCAATACTTTTAAGTAACTGCAACGCATCTTCTATCTGGTTTTTGACAGAGACATCTACCATTGCCTTGTGGGGATAAATATCGTAAAGTCCAACGTAATCCTTGGGTGTAAGGTTCAGCATAATAGAATTTGCTCCGCCCATAAGGGCATCTCGTCTTGCCTGTGGGTTTTGTGACTCAAGTGCTGTCGTCACCAGGATTTTCCCATAGGGGTCCATGAGTCTTAAAACGGAAAGCGCCTTGAGTACATATTCCGTGTTGGGTGCGTCATGGCTGGAAAGTGGTGTATCCGGGTGAGGGATAAATGGGCCAAAGGAGTACATATCACATCCCAACTCCTTTGCAAACATAAAATCATCTATAACACTTTCAGCCTTCTGTCCGGGAAGGCCTATCAGGCCGCCGGTAGCAATGATATACCCGATATCCTTAAAAAGCTCAAGGTATCTTATCCTTTCTCTCAAAGAAGAATGAGGGTGTAACTCTGAATACAAATTATGATCGGATGTTTCAAACCTGAACAGGACAGCCCTGGCGCCTGCATCAAATGTCTTCCGATAAAGTTCCTCTTCCCTTTCTCCTATGCTCAGGAATATAAAAACAGGAGAATTTTCTCTTATCTTTTTGATTAAATCTATAATATCTTCTGATTTGTAAGATGGGTTTTCACCAGATTGCAGGACTATTCCCTTGAACCCGAAGCGTTTTACCGCGTCAGCAACTACGTCGAGAATCTCATCGGTGCTAAGACTGAATCGTTTGAGGCCGGTGTTCGCTGAGTTTATGCCGCAGTATGTGCATAGACAATTACAGATGTTTGAAAACTCGATAATGCCATGAATACAGCAGGCATTGCCTAAAAACTTCTGACGTATAAAATTGGCTGATTTGTGTAAAACATCCACCTCATCTTTGTCTTTGCTTAAAAGTAATCTCAAAGCCTCCAGATGTGATATTGACTTGCCATAAGTCGCTCTATCAATAATTTTCAGAAAGTCCTTATCCAGATTAGGCTTGTCATTATATAGCTTGGAGAGTCTAACGTCAGTTTCTTTCAGTTCAAAGAATAACTCCTTCCAGGTATCCAGGATTTCCTCTGCATCCTTTTCATCTATTTTCTGCACTACGAATCCGCCCTGTGCATAGACGTAGTCACCCACCTGAAGATCGTAGAAGTCGTTCCGCGCCTTCCTCTCTTCGCCAAAATAATCTATTGTAATTAAATTTTTGGCAATACTCTTAACGTTTCCGGGGATGGCGTAACACATAATTTTACTCAAACATCAGTTACTTTTTGACAGGGGGCAATATGATAAAGTCATTCAGAAGAATTTAGTAGAATACTTAGATGACTATAAAAAGTAGTTCTGTAAATTATAGATAAAATGATTATTACCTATTTTGAATATGCGATTCCGCCCATTCAACAACAGACTTTTCAAGATTTACAGCCCTTTGATATTCTTCTTCGTCTATAGCTTCAAGATCACCTGGATATCGACTAATGACTGCATAATCAGTTAGGATTGCTGATTCTTGGACTTCTGGTGGTTGTTTAACTTCAGGGGGCAAAAGATCAAGGAGCATTCGTATACTGTGTGTTTTGGGGAAAGTGATTTCTTTAGCAATCAATAATGCTTTGATAGCTTTTTCTGCTGCTTGTTGAGCATGAAAGCATAGTGTTTCAAATAAAACATTTTGTGGTTTAGAAACGCGAGCAAGCTCTAAATCACTATTAGCATATTGCAACCAACTTTCAGGACTTCCGGAGTGGTTATTCTCACGCTGCATAGACTTCCTTCCCCTCCTTAAGAACTGTTTTATAAATTAAGCCTATATTATTCTTGTGTTTTTCCAAATCTCCTGGTGTAGCAACTAAGATATCAAAAGGTATTCCTATACCACGTACATGCTGATATAGAAATTGTGCAGTATGGCGGCGATGAACACCATCCGGCATAACAACAAGAACATCAATATCGCTATTTGGTCCCATATTGTCCTTGGCAGCCGACCCAAAGACTAAAATACGCATTGGATGTACCAATTCAACGATTTTTCTAGCTAATTGCTCAATAACAGTAGAATTTGATTTTACAGTCATAATGTCTTTCATATCTTCTCAAAGTATAACTAATAAGTAAAGTTTAAATAATAGATTCTTTCATGTTATCTAAGATTTATTCGGCATCTTTTTCGTCTATTTTCTGCACTACGAATTCGCCCTGCGTATCAACCGGTTATTGTATGTAACTCATGGCTTCCTGCCCGAATAGGTACCCGTCCCCGCCAGAACGGATTTGTCGGGCTGGCGAACGGCACCTGCCCGACTTCTTCGTTCAGGCGGGTTGCCGGGCGGGCCAGGCGGGTAGCCTTGATGACGCAAAATCATGCTGGCGGTCAAAGTCCGCCGAAGGTGTTAATTTAATGTATTTTGGTTTCTTTCGTTTCTTCATTAATGCCTGGTACACAACGTATGCTGTAGAAACATCCTGGATAGCTAAGCCGGTTGAATCAAATAAAGTAATTTCATTATCTGATGTTCTGCCTTTTTTCTTGCCGGCTACAATCTCTCCAAGTTCTGCGTAGATGTCTTTCTTCTTTAGTTTGCCCCTGGAAACTGGGACATTAATTTCTCCGGAGTGAGATGCCTGCTGCCATTCGTCTATAACAATCTTACAGGATTTAGTTAGTGCAGTTTCCAGTTCCTGCTTCCCTGCAGCATCAGCGCCAATACCATTAATGTGCGTGCCAGGATCAATCCATGATTTCCTGATAATTGGTTTTCTGGTAGTTGTAGTTGTGGTAACAATATCAGCGCCACGGCAGGCTTTCTTGCCGTCAGGTTCCGGAAGGAAGGTAACTTCAGGATATTCCTTAGACATTTCCTTGCAGAATTTAATCATGGACTTTTCAGAACGTGCGTGTACACGAACCTCTTTGAGTTTTCTGGTAAGCATGATATGGTGTAATTGAGTGCAGGCTTGTGCGCCTGCGCCAACCAAAGCCATAATTTTGCTATTTTTTCTCGACAAGTACTTCGTTGCTACACCGCCTGCTGCACCGGTACGCATATTTGTAATGTGCGTCCCATCTAATACGGCAATGTTAAACCCGTTCTTTGGGTCTGTCAGGAGAATAGTTGCCATAACGGTTGGCAAACCGTATTTCTTATGATTATCAGGATGGACGTTAACTGATTTAATTCCGGCAATGTTCATGCCCGGAACGTTAATATAAGCAGGCATCGAACGCAAATCGCCATCCTTGAATGTAAGGTAGGACTTTGAAGGCTGGTAGGCTTTGCCCTGGCCATAAGCCTTGAACGCAGCCTCAACTGTTTTCAAAGAGAGCGGATATGTCAGTACAGATTGTACTTCTTTTGCCGTAATCAAATATGTCATATCAAAATTGGATGAATAGTAATCGTTCTTTTTACCAAAGTAAGCATTTTAACAAAGCGTCTCAAGATTTCAACAATTTTCAGATTTTGTCCTGAACTTCATTAATAGATCAGTTTTATGATATAAAAGTGTTGTAAGAGCATATGCAATATCAAATACGTGGCTCCTCATTTCCGGAGCGTATTGTTTATACCCAATTTTCTATTCTCAGTCCTGGAACATTTTTAAACTCTTTAACATTATTGGTAACTAATATACAACTTGCTGATAAAGCATGAGCTGCAATTAAAGTATCCATTGGGCCAATTATTCTTCCAGATTTCTTTAAATTATATCTGATTTTGCCATAAATTTCTGTTTCAGCGTATCCAAAGGGTAATACTTCCAGAGGAGCTGTGAATTTCAATATTGCTTTTAGATTTTGAAGCGGTTTACTACTATTGTATACACCAAATTTTAATTCACTTAGTGTAATTGAAGAAATTGTAATATTACCAATTTCCTCTTTCTTAAATCTTTGAATCACTTTCGCTGGTTTTTGATTAATAACATGAATGCAAATATTGGTATCAAGCATGTACCTCATGAATCAAAGCCCTTGCGGTCTATAATACTCCCCATAAACTGGACACAAAATAAGGCATTTTTAAGATGTACATGT
>CAKKPF010000291.1 GCA_919901575.1 Candidatus Brocadiaceae bacterium | reverse complement strand
GATTCTACCGGCGCTTCGGATTCTCTTATCTCCCTGAACTTATAACCTTCTACAATCTCAATAAAATCTCTTAATGTCAGGGGTTCGAAGTCCTCCTGGTTTTTACACAATTCCACAATCTTCATGAGGTTCGCATACCTTTTCTTCCCATTTGAGAAGAGAAGCATCTTTGGCTGGAATTCCGTTTTCCTGAGGATGAAAGAAATCAGGTTCCATAAAGAGATTCTGGGTTTGATGCCTTGTACCTCATTCAGGAATTGTGTAAATTGAATAATCCTGTCTCGTGATTGTGCTTCGATTTCTTTTATGGCGCCAACTTCATCCATGGCCTGATAGAGAAGTTTCTTTCCATTATTGTTATGGGCGTAGTCTGCCAGCCAGAAAAGGGCATCATCGTCTATTCCGACAAACGGTGACTTCAGGACAGCGGCCAGGGTTATCTCATCAAGGGGAGATTCGATGACCTTCAGCAGGTTGATCAGGTCGGTGATCTCTGTTGTATTAAAGAATCCCCTTCCGCTAATGACATAATACGGTACGTCAAGATGTGACAGACTGTGTTCATATAGTTTTATGTCTGTTGTGCTCCGAAACAGGATGGCAAAGTCTCTATAAGATATATTCCGTTCCCGTTCTCTTTTGTTTGTTATCCTTATCTCACCTTTTTCTACAATCTCTTTTATTCTTTTTGCTATTTCCATTGATTCCCATTTCCTGGCCTCGGTCTTATCCTTTCCCTCTGCAACTATTATTTCAATTGATGGGAACGGCTTGTCTGAAAATTCTGCGCCCGCTTTTAACTGAGTACTGTCCGCGGAGGATAATTGTACCTCATCTTGACCTTCCTCCTGGCCGATTGAGTTGTCTGGCCACAATCTGTCAAATATATGGTTTATGAAATCGAGTACCTGTGGGCGGCTTCTAAAGTTTTCAATCAGGCTTATTAAGGATTCCGGGTCTGCATTCCTTTGTATATCTTGAAATATCTCGACATCTGCATTTCTAAAACCATAGATGGATTGCTTCTCATCACCCACAATGAATAAATTATCCTTGCCTCTTATGAGGTCTATTATGGTCTTTTGTAATCTGCTTATGTCCTGAAACTCATCTACCAGTATGTACTTAAACTTTTGTTTTATTTCATCGGCTATATATTTTTTGTTTTCCAGTAATTCTATTGTTTTAACCTCAAGATCAGTAAAGTCTATGAGGCTCTCAGCCTTTTTCCGTTCCGAGTAGGCAACATCGAAGTTCACGAGAAAATCTCTTAACACCATCTTGATACTTGTCGAATAATCCTCTGCAAGTAATCCAATGAGATTTTCAAGTTCATGGCGAAGAGAACTACAAGCTTCTTTTACATCTTTTGATAACTGCAGGTTTATGGAAGAATGAACACCTTTCACTTTATTTAATAATGCAAGGGTGAGACTGTCTTGTTCAGGAGTCTTTATATCTATAAGTTTATTTATATTCTTTTGCAGGTTTGAGGTAGCCCACTGATCCAAAACGTAATCAACTTTTTCTCTGGTTTTATCGGGCAATTTCTTTCCTGAGCGGATTTCTTTAATTTTGTTTATCAACTTCTCGATCTCGTTATAAGAATTAACGATGTCCTGAGACAAATCATCCTGGTTTACGGTTTCTGAGATAGGCACACATGCATTCCTGATCTTTTCATAGAGCAGTATGAGGTTTTCCTTGAATGACTTTAACCTGCTCTTTTTGGAGTCTGTTTGCT
>CAKKPF010000290.1 GCA_919901575.1 Candidatus Brocadiaceae bacterium | reverse complement strand
CTACCAATATGGAAATGTCAATATTTTAATGAAACGTTTTACTAGTATGCGACAAGTTTTTCTGCAGCCTCAACAACATCTGCAACCTGCGGGAGATAATATTCTTCCATTGGCGGGCTAAAAGGAACCGGTGTATCAGGCGCTGATATGCGCAGGATTGGCCCGTCCAGATATTCAAAAACCTCTTGAGAAATTAATGCGGCAATTTCAGCGCCAACTCCCCCTGTTCTTGTTGCCTCATAAAGGACAATTACCTTATTAGTTTTCTTTACCGAATCAAAAACCGTTTCCTTATCTAATGGCAAAAGAGTCCTGAGGTCAACTACTTCCAGACTTATCCCGCTTTCCTCCAGTTTCTTCGAAGCGTCAAGCGCCGTATGAACCATTGCACCATATGTTATCACTGAGATATCGCTTCCTTCTTTTACAACTCTCGCCTCACCAATAGGCACAACGTAATCACCTTCAGGCACTTCCTCTTTTATCCTTCGGTACAGATACTTATGTTCAAAATAGATAACGGGGTCATCATCTCTGATTGCAGCTTTGAGCAGACCCTTTGCATCTGATGGAAACGCAGGGGCAACCAATTTAAGCCCGGGTGTGTGAAAGAACCATCCTTCCGGACATTGAGAATGGAATGCGCCGCCATGTATGTTTCCGCCATAAGGGGCCCGGATCACGATTGGAGTCTTAGCCTTCCATCTGTAGAAGTTTTTAGCCGCCACGTTTACGATTTGGTCAAAGGCACAGGAGATAAAGTCCGCAAACTGCATTTCAACCACCGGTCTCATACCGACAAGCGAAGCTCCTATTGCCGCTCCGGTAAATCCGGATTCTGAAAGCGGCGTGTCAAGTATGCGCAGTTCACCGAATTTCTCCTGCATTCCTTCTGTAACCTTGAATGCGCCTCCGTATGCGCCAATATCTTCACCAAGGATAAATACGCTATCGTCCCTTTCCATCTCCTCCCATAACGCCTGTTGTATTGCCTCTACATATGTTATTTCCTTCATAATCCTTTTACCCCTTTCCCTATGGAGGTAGCATAAAGTCCTTCTATCGCCTCTTTACCGTCAGGATACGGGCTGTTTTCAGCAAACTTTTCAGCATCATCTATTACGTCCCGAACGCGTTCGTCAATCTCTTTCATCTCTTTTTCAGAAGCCATGTTATTTTCAATCAAATACTTTTCCATTCTTTGTATAGGATCTTTCTTTCTCCATTCTTCAAGTAGTTCCATGGGGACATATTTTGCAGCATCATGCTCTGAATGGCCATGCATCCTCATGGTCTTACACTCTATAAATGTGGGGCCCTCCCCTGCTCTTGCCTTTTCGTACGCCTTTTTTGACACCGAATATACAGCGATTACATCATTACCATCTACAATCTCGCTTGCCATACCATAAGCAAGGGCGCGTTCTGCAACATCTTTTATAGCCATCTGTTTCTGGTGAGGCATTGAATAGGCATATTGATTATTATTACAGAAAAATACAACCGGTAATTTAAGCACAGACGCAAGATTAAGGGCTTCATGGAAGTCGCCCCTGCTGGTTCCGCCATCGCCGGTACATGCAGCAGCAATACGCTTCTCACCCCTTATCTTAAAAGCCAGGGCGGCTCCGGCAGCTACCGGATAATTATCAGCCAGATGGCTTGGAAAACCAAAAACACCACAATCCAAGTCTCCAATATGAACATTACCTTCTTTCCCCCCTGAAACCCCGGTTTTCTTCCCAAAGTACTGTGCCATTATCCTTCTCGGGGTAATGCCCCTCACCAGAAAGGCTCCCATATCTCTGAAATAAGGAGCCGTGATATCATCCTTTTCTAAAGCATACGCAAACCCCACCGAAACTGCCTCGGTGCCATTACTTGTCCATACACCTCCAACAACTTTTCCCTGACGGTACAGGGAAGTTACCCTCTCTTCCAGATGTCTGGTCAATTTCAGATAATAATATAATTGTTGAAGTGTGTCGCGGTCTATGTCCATTTATCTACTTATCCTTTGAGTTTTGACATGAAAAAAACAGAAACTATAACAACCTTCCTGGATTATTCCAAAAGTAATTTCAGTCCGCAGGGCAAGGCTTCTGCCTTACTTTTCCTCCCAACGAAGTAAACCTAAAGGTTTGCCCTACGTCTTAATTAAATACCATTGCTAATATAGATACAACTGTCAGCCAGAGCCAATAATATCAAAGACCTAACTGCCGCCGGTAATTGCACTATCAACTATTATTTGCGCCTTAACATAATCCAACTGCTTGTTTAATTCAGCAAAATGACCTTTCTCCATCTCTGCAAGGTGTAAGAACATCCTTTTAACGGCAGGTTTGCCGGATTGCCTGGCTGCCTTCGCATAATATTCATAAGAATCATGTTCTTTTGTTATTGCCTCTTCCAGTATCTGTACTAATGTCCTTGTTTCCGGAGTTTCTCTTTTTGTCAAGATTTATCCTCCTTTTCTGGTATGTTGGGAGACTTATAATGCATAAACAATTTCATATTTTAGGGATTTTATGGTTACGACAAGAATAATTGAACCATTTAAAACATTTTAATCAAATTCTTATTTATATCAATAGATAATTCGTTTATTTTTTATGCGGTCAAGGGGAATTTGGCAAGATAACCATTAGTCAGTGCAGGTCTGTGGCAAAAAAAGGCAAGGTTTTTTAACTCAGTGTTCTCCGTGTTCCCTGTGGTAAGAAAATTTTTCACCCGACATTATTATATTCCCTTACCCTGAAACGGACGCCCAGTTCTTCGGCTATCTTTCTGCAGCCTTCAACATCGATACCGGGCACGCCCACTATGGAAACCATTACGTCTGGGATAAATTCCCTGGCTTTTTTTATGAAAGAAATTAAGGATGGGTAGGCTTTGCCGTTAAATTCAGAATTACAGAGCTTCTGATACTCTTCCTCAATGTTTGTATTAAGGCTGATACAAATCGTGTCTATCAAGCCATTAAGCTCTTCGCAAATAGACCTGCCATTAATTAAATCTCCAAGTCCATTTGTGTCAAGCCTCACGGCAGCGCCCTTTTCTTTTAAATATCCGGCAACTGACTTCAACACATCCAGACGTTCGGTGGGTTCGCCAAAACCACAGAATACCACTTCATCATAACCTGACGGGTCTCCAATGGCGTCTATCAATTCTTCAACAGTCGGTTCCTTCTCCAGGCCGAGATAATGCCCCTTTACGTATGGAGCCGTTTCCCTTGAGCAAAAGACACATCTGTTGGAACACCGGCTTGTTATATTTAGATATAGAGAGTTTCTGATAACGTACGCAATTTCGCCTTTGGTAATACTCTGCCCGAAACCAAATAAATTCTTTGCACTTAAGGTTGTTATCCTCTTAATGTCTTCTACTGACACTTTATACAATTCTGCAAGAACCGGAATAGTATATTGAAGATAAGACGGTTCATTCCTCTTACCTCTTTTTGGCTGCGGCGCCAGAAAAGGACAGTCTGTTTCCAGAAGCAGCCTTTCCACCGGAACGGCTTTCAGGGCATCTCTTAAATTATCTGCTTTAGGAAAAGTTACCGGACCCGCAAAAGAAACATGGAATCCGAGTCTCAGAAACTCCTCAGCGACTTCCCTACTGCCGCTAAAGCAGTGAACGACGCCCTTTATTTTGCCATTATATTCACGGACAATTTCAAGACAGTCATCGCTTGCATCTCTATTATGAATTATAACAGGCAGATTATATCTCTGCGCCAATTCTATGTGTTGACGGAAAAGACGCTTCTGGTCTTCCCGCTTACTGCGCTCACGATAGTAATCAAGCCCTGTCTCGCCAATTGCAACAACCTTACTTTCCCCGGCCAACGCTTCCAACCGGGACCATTCCCCGCCGGTAACTTTCGATGCCTCATTAGGATGTATGCCTACGCTTGCATAAATCTGCTTGTATTGTTTTGACAGTTCAATAGACTTTATGCTGGAGGCAACAGTTGTTCCAACGTTGATCAAGTATTCAACGCCGGCCTCTCGCGCACGCTCTATTACTTCATCAATATCATCTTTATAATCCGGAAAATCCAGATGTGTATGTGTATCAATTATCATATTTCGAATTTCAACTATTAAGATTTTGCAAACTGTAGCGGAATGGCTTCCCGCCCGAACGTACCTGTTCTGTACGGGCGGGTAGCCTTCCATTGCAATATAGTAATCATTGAGATGGAAACCTGCCCGCCAAACAAACCGTTGGATAAAAAGGTTTTCGCTACCGCCTCATTAAATAACATTGGCAATTGTTAGACATCAAGTGGAAAATTATGCTGTTTGGCAAGCGTGTAAACCCTGCTTTCGCAGGGATTCCAGGAGTTTACTCTGGAATCCTTCCCGCCCGAACGGCTGGGCCGGGCGGGCCGAAAGGAAGGATACTTAATTCCACTTTGATATCAAGAGTTACTACCGTTGCATAAGCAGGGTGAACTGAGTAAATCAGGGTATATTTAGAAGATTTCATCCGCCGTAAATGCGCTTTTGAATAATTCTATATCGGGTTTGTTATCGTCTTCTTTGAACAATATAGAAACAACATCGAAACGAAAATCTATGTCATCGATATGATTTATCGCCAGGTAGTTTAATGCGGTTCGAATGATTCTTTTTCTCTTTTCTCTTGTTACCGACAGTTCCGGAGGGCCATAATTCTCTGACATGCGGGTTTTTACCTCTACGAAGCTGATGGCGCCCTTATCGTATGCGACAATATCAATTTCCCCACTCTTGCTTGCATAATTCCGCTTAAGTATCTTATATCCTCTTTTCCTCAAGAGCTTTCCAGCCAGGTTTTCACCCTTTATACAAAGCTCTCTAGGATTCAGTTGATGGTTTTTCTTCCTGCTTTTCAGCATTAGCCGGAGCAGGTTCATTAACCTTAACATCACTTGTCTTATTTTCTCTACTGCGAATTTCCTTCAGTCGCGCGCCCTTTCCCTTCCTGTCACGTAAGTAATATAATTTTGCACGCCTCGTTTTATAGTTCTTTTTCACGACTACGTCAGCTACATTTGGAGAATGTACAGGAAATACACGTTCTACACCCTCTCCCTGTACTATTCTTCTAACGGTAAATGTCTCCCTGACTCCACTACCTTTTCTTTTAATAACCATGCCGTTAAATATTTGAATACGCTCCTTGTCACCCTCAATTATTTTAACATGCACGTCGACCAGATCGCCAACCTTAAACTGCGGTACTTTTCCCTTCATGCTTTCTTTTTCAACTACATCAATTATGTTCATGGCACTAACTCCTTTACGTAAAGTATTGTCTCTGTTATTTTGTTTTCTCTTCCAGCAAATCCGGCCTTCTCTCCTGTGTTCTCACAATGGCCTCTTTCATTCTCCACTCTTCTATCTTTGTATGATGGCCGGATTTCAGGATTTCGGGAACTTTCATTCCCCTGAACTCTGCCGGCCTTGTATACTGCGGGTATTCCAGCAGTCTATTCACAAATGACTCATCCTGCAGCGAATTGTTACCGCCTAAAACTCCCGGAACCAATCTTACAACCGAATCTATTACAACCATTGCGGGTATTTCTCCACCCGTAAGCACATAATCACCTATGGAAATCTCAAGCACATCTATCCCTGACCTTATCCTTTCGTCAAACCCCTCATAGTGTCCACAAATTATCATTAAACGGGCCTTTTTTGATAGATTGCCAGCAATTTCCTGATTAAGCGTCTCTCCCTGCGGGGTCAGCAATATCTTTGTTGGCGTCAAATTATCCTGCGCCTCAACAGCCTCGACTGCATTAAATACCGGCTCAGGTTTCATAACCATACCGGCGCCTCCGCCGTATGGTTTATCATCCACACACTTGTGTTTATCATTTGAGTAGTCTCTGATGTTGTGCAAGTAAAAACTCACAAGTTTCTTTTCTCGTGCAATCTTCATGATGCTTTCACCCAATACATTATGAAACATCTCAGGAAATAACGTCAATATATCTATTCGCATAGCAGAACTTAAATAGGACACTGATGTCCGCAGATATACGCGGATAAAAACTTCAAATTAGATTCTTCCCTGCCTGTCGGCAGACAGGAACTCCAAAAACTCAAAATGTAAATTATTTCTTTACAGCTATATTATTTTTTTTGAGAATGCTGGCTACAGTTTCTGATGGTTGAGCGCCCACGCTGAGCCAGTATTCAATCCTCTCTCTCTTTAATACTACCTTTTTTGATTCCTCTTTTTCCATTGGATCATAAGTCCCCAATTGTTCGATACTTCTTCCATCGCGCTCCTCCCGTGCATCAAAAGCACAAATCCTGAAAGAAGCCCTGTTTCTTCGCCCCATTCTCTTCATTCTTAATCTTACCATTAAACATTCTCCTTATTAAGTTTTAGTATAGTAATTTATCTGTTTAGGTTTATCATCTCTTTCTTCTTTTCACTTTTCTTCGCTTGCTCCTGATCTTCCTGGGAATCTTCATGGCCTCAGGTGTCATCCCCTCAATAGGAAGGTTTCTGGCATCTATGCCACTTAGAGACCTGAACATCTTCTTCATTTGTTTGAACTGTTTTAGTAATTGACCAACCTCATGAGCGTTTGTACCGCTTCCACGAGATATTCGGTGCCTTCTGCTGCCTTCAATCTTGTCCGGATTCATTCGCTCTTCTAACGTCATCGAACAAATCATGGCCTCAACTCTTTGTAACTGATTTTCATCAATATCCACCCCCTTCATTTTTTTGCCTAATCCCGGAATCATGCCAAGTATGTCCTTCATTGGCCCCATCTTTTTTACCTGCTGTAATTGGCTGAGGAAATCTTCAAGCGTTAGTGTGTTTGCTCTAATCTTTTTTTCTAATTTTACAGCCTCTTCCTCATCGATAACCTGCTGAGCCTTTTCAACCAGAGAAACAATATCCCCCATTCCCAGTATCCTGGAAGCCATTCTATCCGGGTGAAATTCTTCAAGTTTATCAAATTTCTCACCTACTCCGACAAATTTTATCGGTTTGCCGGTAACAGCCTTGATCGATAACGCCGCTCCCCCTCTGGTATCGCCATCTAATTTTGTCAAGATCACACCATCAAAATCCAATTGTGCGTTGAATTCTTTAGCGCTGTTAACGGCATCCTGACCTGTCATAGAATCACAAACAAAGAAGATATGGGTTGGTTTTACCTTTTCCTTAATCTGCTTCAACTCCAACATTAACTCTTCATCAACATGCAATCTTCCCGCCGTATCAAGAATGACGACATTATGGTTGTCCAGAAAAGCACGTTTCACCGCCCATTTACATATCTTAACCGGATTTGAACCTTCTTCAGAATAGACCGGAATATTAAGCTGCCTTCCGATAATCTTCAATTGATCAATTGCCGCAGGCCTCTGTACATCGGCGGCTACAAGCATCGGGCTTTTTCCCTTTGATAAAATCATATTTGCAAGTTTACCAGCCGTTGTGGTTTTTCCGCTTCCCTGCAATCCTGCAAGCATAATAACGGTAATGTCCCCTTCAACATACTTTATGGTAGAATCAACAGGCCCCATAAGATGTTCCATCTCAGTTTGTACTATCTTTACTATTTGCTGGCCCGGCTTAACGCTTTTAAGAACCGCCTCTCCAACTGCTTTCTCTGTAACCTTTTGTATAAAATCCTTTACAACCTTGTAGTTTGTATCTGCTTCGAGAAGCGCAACCCTGACTTCACGCAAACCTTCATTTATGTTTTGCTCTGTCAGCCTTCCTCTTCCGCTCATTTTACTAAATATCTTTTCGAAGCTTCCAGTAATTGATTCAAACATTTTTTACCTTTTGGTTAATAACCTAGTATCTGTTTTAAACGTTATAATTTAATATAATTTAAACAAATATTCAATGTAAAATATCCTACTCCTTTTCCCGCCATATCTTTGCACCCAGGCTTGTCAGGCGGTCTTCCAGTTTTTCGTACCCCCTGTCAATGTGATAAAGCCTCCTGATCTCTGTAATTCCCTTCGCAACCAGCCCGGCAACTATGAGCGAGGCGCTTGCCCGTAAATCAGAAGCCATAACCGTTGTCCCGGAAAGCGACGGTACACCCTTAATAATTGCAATAGCATCTTCATTCCTGATATTTGCGCCCATCCTGTTAAGTTCAGCAACATGCATAAACCTGTGAGGAAAAACTCTCTCGGTTATAATACTCGTACCATTTGCAATGCTCAGTAACGCTGTAAATTGTGCCTGCATGTCTGTAGGCATACCGGGATAAGGCAATGTCGTAATATTTGCAGGTTTGATGTTTCCATCACTTTTAACTGTACATTCTCCATTTTTTACCCCGTTAAATTCTTCCTTACCGGCAGAAACCTGAATTTCAACGCCCATCTCCCGTAATTTATTAACTACTGAAGTCAGATGACAGGATATATCATTCTCCAATACTATGCTGCCTCCTGTTATTGCTCCTGCAATCATGAATGTTCCGGCTTCGATTCTGTCCGGAATTATCTCATATTCAATACCGTTTAATTCATCAACGCCTTCAATAATAATGTTCTTTTCGCCAATTGCGCTTATGTCAGCTCCAGCTTTGTTGAGAAAGTTAGCCAGATCCTGTACTTCAGGTTCACAAGCAGCATTTTCTAAAACAGTCCTTCCCTCTCCAAGAACAGCAGCCATCATAACATTACAGGTACCCAAAACTGTAGAGCCATACGGCCCTCCCAGATCAACTACACTTCCTTTCAGCTTTTCCCCTGTAGCAATTACATAACCATCCTTTACGTCAACCTGAGCGCCAAGCGATTCGATGCCTTTGATGTGAATGTCTATGGGCCTGGAACCAATCGAGCATCCTCCCGGGATAGAAACTTTTGCCATACCTCTCTTTCCGAGCAAAGGACCCAGGACACATATTGATGCCCTCATAGTTCTAACGAGATCGTACGGGGCCGTTATGTTTTTCTCTTCCTTAACAGTTATTTCAAGTGAACCATCCGGACATTTTACCGTATCTACGCCGAGCTCATTAAGGATATTGCAAAGCGTTTTTACGTCTGTAAGATCAGGTATTCCCTTTAATTTAGACGTGCCTTTGGTCAATAAACATGCAGCCATAATAGGCAGCGCCGCATTTTTCGCACCATTTATCCTGACCCTTCCATGTAATGGGTAACCACCCTCAATTACCATTTTTTCCATATAAATTCGTTCCTTTCAGTCACTAATTTAGTCCGGTTCAAACTCCTTTTTCCAATCAGTATCAACCTCAATTGGTTTTTGTTTCTTTTTGTCAAGCAGATAGCTGCCCATAATGAGATAATCCATTCCTGTTCTCATAAAGCACTTATAAGCCTCCTCCGGTCTGCATACAATAGGCTCACCTCTTACATTAAAGGAAGTATTAACAACCATAGGACAACCGGTCTTCTTGTAAAACTCCTCTATCATACTATAAAATAAGGGGTTATCCTCTTTCGTCACAGTCTGGATTCTTGCTGAGTAATCTACATGAGTAATCGCCGGTACATCTGAACGCGCCACCTTTAACTTCTCAAGGCCGAATAACTTCTCTTCCTCACCTGACATCTTTATCCTTTTTTCATCTTTTATGTTTGCTACCAATAACATATACGGACTCTCACAGTCTATATCAAAATAATCTGAAACATGTTCCCTCAACACAGTTGGGGCAAACGGCCTGAATGACTCTCTGTATTTTATCTTCAGGTTCATAATTGATTGCATCTCTTTTGAACGCGGGTCTCCGATAATACTTCTGGAACCCAACGCCCTTGGTCCAAATTCCATCCTTCCCTCAAACCAGCCTATCACATTCTCACTTGCAATTAATTCTGCAATCCTTGGAGGAATTTCCTTCGTTTTGAGTTTCTCAAACGGAATACCCTCTTTTGTGAGGAAACCCTCTATTTCTTCATCCGTATAATAATTTCCAAGATAGGACGCCTTCTGTAACACCCTTGCTTTATCTAATTTTCTATTGTTGCCCAGATATTTATGCCAGATCAGCAACGCTACTCCCAGGGCGCCGCCCGCATCACCTGCTGCAGGCTGAATCCACAAATTCTCAAAAGGACCCTCTCTCAACAGCCTGCCATTTGACACACAATTCAGGGCAACTCCTCCTGCAAGACACAGGTTTTTCTTCCCTGTTTCTTTATAAACATGATTTACCATACGAAACACTATTTCTTCCGTAACCACCTGGATTGACCTCGCCAGGTCCATCTCTCTTTGTGTAACTTTAGACTCCGGCTTGCTGGGACACCCTCCAAACAGCTTATTAAAACGACCATTTGTCATGGTAAGCCCCGTACAATAATTGAAGTATTTCATATTCAGCTTGAAAGAACCATCCTCTTTCAGGTCGATTAACTTGTCTAAAATAGTATCTACATATTTGGGTTCTCCATAAGGCGCCAGTCCCATAACCTTATATTCAGCAGAATTTACCTTAAATCCGGTGTAGTATGTAAAAGCAGAATACAAAAGCCCTAATGAATGTGGAAACTTTAACTCAGACATAATACTAATGTCATTCTCTTTTCCAATGCCGTAGCTTGTTGTTGCCCACTCGCCCACAGCATCAATAGTCAATATTGCTGCCTCAGAGAAGGGAGAGGGATAAAATGCAGAAGCGGCGTGAGACTCATGATGTTCAGTGAATAATACCTTCCCATTATAGCCAAGCTCCTTCTTTATAACGTCTCGTATAAACAGTTTTTGCTTTATCCACAATGGGATTGACTTAAAAAAGGATTTTATCCCTACCGGAGCGTATGCGAGGTAGCTATACAAAATCCTTTCAAACTTTATAAACGGCTTATCGTAAAACCCGACATAATCTAAATCTTCGGCATTGATTCCAGCTTCCTTTAGACAGTACTCCACGGCGTTCGTTGGAAAACTGAAATCATGCTTTTTCCTGGTAAATCTCTCTTCCTGTGCAGCGGCTATAATTTCACCATCTCTCACCAGACACGCAGCGCTATCATGATAAAAAGCCGAAATTCCCAGTATATTCATTTTAGTTAATCTTACATTAAAGCCTTACAACTAAAGTCTTTATCTGCAAATGAGAACTCTGCTTTAAAACAGGGCATAAATAAACGGTGCAACTGCTGAGCTTTCAGTAAATAATATTAACAGCCCTAATAACAAAAGAAGGATAATAATAGGTGCAAGCCAGAATTTCTTGCGCACCTTCATAAAATCCCACAACTCCTTAAATATAGATATCTTGCTCACTTAGATCCCTCCAAATTATTTCTGCATTGAAATTTCAATTACTAAAACTGCCTCTCATATTGCTCTTTTGCAAATACATCCTTATCTTTCTTGTTCCAGTATGACTTTGCATCTTTGTCAAGGCGTTTGTCTAACAGATCTTTTCCTATCAACCTTGACAAAATTCCTATTGGGGTAAAGATTCCGTAAAAAATTATGCCCAATAATATCCTGGTATTTACCCACCCTACTGCATGACCAACTGTAGTTAATACTTTAAATAACGGCTTTAAAACGATTGGAGCAAAAAAAGCTAATGCAAGGATCAGGCCGGCAAATCCGAGAAACCATGTGTAGGCGTTAATATGCCCTTTATGTAACTGCCAACCGCCAATAAGGCACAACAGTACCGTTAAGCCTATTCCAAACTTTTTTATCTCCAGTTTTTCATCTTTTGGTTTATTCACTCTCAACCTTTAATCTAGCCCGCGGGGGGAGTCGAACCCCCAATCTCATCATTACGAATGACGTGCTCTGCCATTGAGCCACGCGGGCTTGTCCGACGGTTTGTTTGGCAGGCGAAGCCTATTGTTATACTATCACTTTACAGCTTAAAGGAACAAATGAAGGCTGTCAAGTGGTAAGATGAATTGGGAGCATTCCCAAATTGTTGTACAGTTGTTTTTTTGGAGTACAGTGACCACCCCTGCCTGTGCGTGTCCGCGTGTCCGCCGGAAAAAGGAAAAAAGGAAAGAAGGGGACGAAAAAAGGCTGTATAAGATTTTATTAACACCTTATACAGCCTTAAATATTCTTCAGATTTAAATTTGTGAGTATAATTTATTTATACAATTATGCATCCAGGATTGCTGCTGATTCCTCTGTTTCCCAATCCATGATATAATTTATACCAGTAACATCAGCGGCTTCTCTGGTCAATGCAAAAATGTCGTCCCTTCTAATGCTGCCGAGTTCAAATCTCCTTGAACCGGCCATTAACTGACGGAGGCCCATTGCCATTTTTTCATAATAGGAATACATTCCCAATACCCCCGGAGTCACATTTCCAAATTCATTCTTAACCTTTGTCGAGTAATAAAAAATCTTATCAAGCGTATCTCCATGTTCCGAAGCGGGTTTTGGGATATTACCTTCCTTAATCCACTTACCGTTATTATTACCAACCATTACTGCACAGATTGTAGAGCGTGACATGCCAACGGCTTTAACGTACGGTGAAGCCAAAGCAAATGATTTATAAATATGATCTTCGGTAGTAAGACCACCGGCAAGAATTATGTCCGGCACATATTTTCCCTTGTCCGCTAATCTTTTACAATATTGGTGAGCCATAGCAGATATATATACTGTAGGCACACCCCATTCATTCATCATCCTGAATGGACTCATACCTGTTCCGCCGCCTGCTCCATCAATGGTCAATACATCAACATTCGCAATCGAACAGAACTTGAGCGCCCTTGCCAGATCTGACGGCCTGTATGCTCCTGTTTTCAGGAAGATGTATTTTGCGCCCGCATTCCTGAGATGTTCCACAGACTGGCAAAAAACATCCATTGCCTTGGGTAAGAAATCTGATATCGCCCCAATCCTGGTATGTCTCTCAAATCCCTCAATAGCGCCTGTTTTAAAGGCTTCCTGCACAATCTTATCATCCGGGTCAGGTATTACAATATAGCCTCTCTTCTTCAACAGTTTTGCCTTATCGAGATTATAAATTCTGACTTCTCCGCCAATGTTCTTGGCGCCCTGCCCCCACTTTAATTCCACGGCATCGGCGCCCAGTGTGTTCATACTATACTCAAGGACACCCAGCCTCCAGTCTTCCGGGTTAGCCTGAATGGCGATAAAGCCGTATCCGTCTCTCTGGTGGTCTTTAAAAGACTTAAACCTCCGTTCGAGTTCCTTACACTCTGTAACCTTATGATTTTTATCAAATTTAGACGTCTCATCCATACCTACTACATTCTCACCTATTACTATGCCTGTGCCGCATATGGCGGCGCCAGTGCCAAGGTCAGCAAAATGATTCTGGGCTACCTGTGTGGAACCCAAACCGGTACAAATCAAGGGCAATCTTAGTTTAAGACCTTTGTCTCTTCCTAGACGAGTCACAAGATTTACGTTTGTAAACACTTCGTACTCTTTCTGGTGATGACTGGCAACGGTTCCAGAAATGTTAAAATGTGAATAATCTACAGGATAATCCTTTGTGCCACTGGACGTGCTCTTCCCGAATGGCTGAGGGTATATCGTCTCAGGACCTCTCATAGCCGACATCCCAATCTCACAGTATCCGGGACACCCATCCAGGCAAACTACACACATTCCGCTTTGAGGTAAGACATCACTTCCGGTTCTTGTCTTCGTCCTGCTTGCAGCCGATTTATTAGGTATTTGCAAACTTCCCATTTAAAGTCCTCCTGTTCTTAAAATAAAATCACCAATGTATTAAAAAAATATTTAATATCTATGAATATTTTTTTACGTCTTATCAGCTAAATTTTTCAGTGATATAAGTGTAGAGCAAACGCAGTACCACATTACTTATTTAACACTTACACAGTAAGCCACACAAAATAAAGCTCTTACGTAACAGGCAGAAACCTGTTTTACAAAGAATATAACAAGTATCTGGCTAAATTCAACAGTTATTTTCATAACTGCCGTTTTTATGCAAAATTACATTTATCTGCAGTGTTAAGGATTATTCCCTTTGTTGATGAAAACCGATTGAAGACATTACTGAATAATTCATTCGCTTCCTGTTGCAATCTTGCAAGTTCCTGCCACGGATCCCACTTTTCTATGGTTATCTGTACTTTCCTTTATTTCTTTCATTTTAATTTACGCCGCAAGCTTGTATCAGGGATACAGGCCCCTGATCTTCTGTGCCTCAGAAATACGACTAACACCGAGCATCCATGCCGCAGTTCGCATATCAACCTTCTTTTCTCTCGATAACGACAAAACGCTATTGAATATGTTTGCCATTATTTCTCTTAAACGTTGCAGTATTTCTCTTTCTTTCCAGAAATAGAATTGAAGGTCTTGTACCCATTCAAAATATGAGATGATTACGCCCCCTGAATTTGCAAGTATATCAGGTATCAAAAGCACATCTCGACCGTATAAAACCTTGTCCGCTTCAGGTGTAGTTGGTCCATTTGCACCTACAACTAATATTTTTTCATTAATATCATTCGCATAATGTTCAGTAATTT
>CAKKPF010000289.1 GCA_919901575.1 Candidatus Brocadiaceae bacterium | reverse complement strand
CAAATGGAATTGAATGTGAGAATGCGTGGTGAACAGGATATTAAAACATTAGGTAAAAACATCATTGGCTACCTTGCCGAATACCTGAATGCACAAGTCGGAATACTATATATGTCCGGTAAAAATAACCTTCTTAAACCTATAGGCAGTTATGCATACGCCCGGCGAGAAAACACATCAGGTGGATTCATGCCAGGTGAGGGACTGGTAGGTCAGGCCGCAATGGACAAAAAACATATCCTTATTACAAATTGTCCGGATGATTATATCAATATTAATTCCGGCCTTGGAGACGCAGCCCCGAAAAACATCCTGATATTCCCGTTAATAATGAATAACGTAGTAAAAGGTGTTGTCGAACTTGGATCTTTCCACGAGTTTTACGATACTCATCTGACTTTCCTGGAACAGGTTGCGGAGAGCATTGCTGTCGCCATGAATACTGTAGAATCCAGATATCAAACTGAAGAACTTCTTGAACAGACAAAGCAACAGGCAGAAGAACTCCAGGCACGTGAAGAGGAGCTTCGTCACAGTAATGAAGAGCTTGAAGAAAATGCCAGGGCCTTAAGAGAATCCGAATCAAGATTGCAGGCACAGCAAGAAGAACTTCGCCAGACTAACGAGGAACTTGAGGAGCAAAAAGAAGATGTAGAAAGAAAGAATAAGGAATTGGAATATGCCAGAAAGATTATTGAAGAAAGGGCGCAAGACTTAGAATTAGGCAGTAAATATAAATCTGAATTTCTGGCCAATATGTCTCATGAGCTCAGAACGCCCTTAAACAGCATACTCCTTTTATCTAAACTTCTTGCAGATAACAAGGACGGTAGCATGTCAGAAGATCAGGTGGAGTCGGTTCAATCAATTTATTCTTCTGGCAACGACTTGCTGGAACTCATTAACGATGTGCTGGATCTCTCCAAAGTAGAGGCTGGAAAGATGGAACTCCTATTAGATAATATGTATTTACGAGACTTTTGCAACGTCATGAAGCGAATTTTTCAGCCAATTGCCAATGAATCGAATATCAGCTTGAATGTAGATATCGCAGAAGGATTACCCGAATACATTCTTACAGACGAACAAAGGGTTGAGCAGATTGTAAAAAACTTCCTTTCCAATGCATTTAAATTTACGTCCAAAGGAAGCGTCTCTTTATACATAGGCCGTCCAAACGAATCATCAGACAATGTAACCGATTTGTCAGAAAGTGAATTAGACCCTGCCAGGACTATTTCAATCTCCATTATTGATACGGGGATAGGTATTCTTGAGGAAAAGCAAAAATTAATATTTGATGCCTTTAAACAGGCCGACGGTACTACAAGCAGGAAATATGGTGGAACCGGACTTGGACTTTCCATTTCAAAAGAACTTGCCAAATTACTTAAGGGTAAAATTAACATGAAAAGTACGTATGGCAAAGGAAGCGCCTTTACACTCTATCTCCCTGAAACATTAGAATTAGAACCGGAAACCAAAACAAAAGAAACGTTTTCGGCGCCATCACCTGTTAAGCCAGGGGCAGAAACGGTCTTCAGTAAACAATCGGAAATACAGACCAGCCGAAAAGAGATAGAGATAGACATCAAAGACGACAGAAAAACAATTTCAGCCGAGGACCAATCTATCCTTATTATAGAGGATGATCCTAAGTTCCTGAAAATCCTCAGGGATTTAACACGTGAACATGGCTTTAAATGTCTGGTAGCAGGAGATGGGAAAACAGGTCTTCAATTTGCAGATTATTACAAGCCGAGTGGTATAATCCTGGATGTCGGCCTTCCCGGTATCAGCGGGTGGAGTGTTATGGCAAGACTTAAGGATAACCCCGAAACCCGTCATATTCCTGTACATTTCATATCAGCATCTGACAATGAAATCGATGCCAAAAAAATGGGGGCGATAGATTACGTAACAAAACCCGTGAGCCCGGAGGCAATTGATCGGGTGTTTGACAAACTTAATAAAGTAATATCAAAGCCTGTAAAAGACCTTCTAGTAGTGGAAGATAATTCGGAACATGCAAAATTAATATCCAAAATTGTCGGCAGCGGAGATGTGAGGACTACGATCGCCTTAACCGCCGCAGAAGCTTATAATCATGTATTATCCGGAAAGTTTGACTGCATAGTTTTAGACATCAGCCTTCCGGACATGTCAGGTGTGGATTTGCTCAGTAAGATCAGAAGCAATGAAAATATCCCTCAACTCCCTGTTATTGTCTATACCGGTAGAGAACTTACGAATCAAGAAAAGAAAATAATAGACGAATATGCAGAATCAACCATTGTTAAGGGAAAAGGTTCTCATCGAAAACTCCTTGACGAGACAACATTGTTTCTCCACCGTGTGGAAGCAAACCTTCCTGAAACGCAACAAAAGATCCTTAGAATGATTCATGACAAGGAAACGGTTCTGGCAGACAAAAAGATACTGGTAGTAGACGATGACATGCGAAATGCTTTTTCAATCAAAAAGATTCTCGAAGATAAAGGCATGAAAGTATTAGTAGGAAAGAATGGCAAAGAAAGTTTGGCAAGCCTGGGCAATAATCCGGATATCAATCTAGTATTAATGGATATTATGATGCCTGAAATGGATGGATACACGGCCATAGGAGAAATCAGGAAACAGGATCGTTTTAAAGGTCTCCCTATAATTGCTCTAACAGCAAAGGCAATGAAAGGAGACCGTGCTAAATGCATTGAAGCAGGCGCCAATGACTACCTGGCAAAACCATTCGATATTGACAGGTTGTTTTCAATGTTGAGAGTATGGCTGTATTAATATTAATTGTTATGAAACTTTTAAATCAAACAATAGAAAATATCGAGGAAGTCTTTATAGACTCAGATGGAAATATAAGAAACAGATTAAATAAATTAGCCATTCCTTACGGAAGTCTTGGACGACTGGAAGAATTTGCAACCATTTACGCCTCGATAAAAAGATCAACAGATGCGGCAATAAGACACAAAGTTGTCTTTACAATGGCTGGTGATCATGGAGTCGCCGATGAAGGAGTGAGCGCTTTTCCACAAGAGGTAACTAAGCAGATGGTGAAAAACTTTCTTGATGGCAGAGCGACTATAAGTGTTTTCGCACGACATGTAGGCGCAAGGGTTGTTGTAGTTGATTGTGGTGTAAAGGCTGATTTTGAGCCTGTTGAGGGATTGAAAATTAAGAAAGTAGGTTACGGAACCGGTAATATTGCACGCGAACCCGCAATGTCCAGAGAACAGGCGATAAAGTCTCTGGAAGGAGGCATAGAAGTTCTAAACGAGGAACTCTGTAGTGGTTTGGACATTGTGGCTACTGGAGACATGGGCATAGCTAACACCACACCCAGTAGCGCTATAATTGCATGTTTAACAGGGGTTGACGTAAGTAAAGTAACCGGAAGAGGTACCGGTTTAGATGATAAGGGTATAGAAAAAAAGATCCGTATTATCAAAAGGGCGCTAGCTGTTAATAAACCTGATCCGTCAGACCCGATAGATGTTCTTTCAAAGATAGGCGGATTTGAAATAGGTGGTATAGCAGGCCTGTGTCTCGCCGCCGCCAGTCACAGGATACCAGTATTGATTGACGGATTTATCTCTACCGCCGCCGCACTAATAGCATGTGCCATAGAACCTAAGGTAAATAACTATCTCATATCATCTCATACATCCGCAGAAAATGGCCATAAAATCGCACTGGAAAAATTAGGGAAGAAGGCGATTTTGGATCTTAATTTAAGGCTCGGAGAAGGTACAGGCGCAGTACTGGCGATAAGTCTGATTGAAGCTGGTGTAAAAATCCTCACAGAAATGGCCACTTTTACCGAAGCGGGAGTCTCTGCACCATGCCTTCATGAATGAAATGCGGCAGGGAAAAACTTAAAACCTATATGAAAATAGAAATAATCTCTGTTGGCTCAGAACTTGTGTGTGGTCAAGTCGGAGATTTAAATGCACCATTTGCAGCATCAAAACTAACAGAACTTGGCCTCGATGTTATAAATCAAACAATTGTAGGTGATAATCCTCAAGATTTAAGACTTGCGCTTCAAGTGGCATCAGAAAGAGCAACTCTGATTATAATAACAGGAGGATTGGGGCCTACGATGGATGATATTACCAGGGAAACCGTTGCCGATTTCTGTAACGTTAAATTAGTAACAGATGATAATTCCGTAAATCATATTAAAAGCTTAATAAAAACCGTACACAGCCAGAAGTATACTAATAGCGTAAAACAAGCGATGATACCGGAAGGCGGCATTGTCATCCATAACCCGACAGGAACAGCTCAAGGCTTTCTTATAAACGTCTCTCGGTCTAACATTATTTGCCTGCCTGGTGTTCATACGGAAATGACATTAATGTTTGAGAATTGGGTTATTCCATACATACTTCGTGAAGCAGGAGAGAGAAAAAAACGATGTACAAGAGTAATTAACACATTTGGAATGTCAGAATCCCTACTTGATGAGAAAATCAAGAAAATAATTCAACCTGATGAGTATTTGTCTTACAGCACGCTTGTAAATGATGGCATAGTTTCCATACGTACCACAGTAAGCAATGTAGAGGAAGGCAAAGCAATCTCTATACTTAATGAGATTGAAGAAAAAATTTGCAGGAAGTTGGGAATATTTGTTTTTAGTAAAGGCGAAGATACCCTTGAAGGCACTATTTCAAGACTTTTAAAGAAACAGGCCACAACATTGGCAGTCGCCGAGTCCTGTACCGGAGGGCTGGTTTCAAATCTATTGACAAATGTCCAGGGCAGTTCGGACTTCTTTTCTGGAGGAATAGTTTCTTACAGCAATAAGTCAAAGCAAGATATACTCAACGTTTCAGAAGAACTTATTGAAAAATATGGGGTAATAAGTGCAGAGGTTGCAAAAGCAATGGCTTCCGGCGTAAGAGAACGCATACAGGCCGATATAGGATTGGCTGTTACCGGAATAGCAGGACCTGCCGGTATTGAGGAAGGAATTGACCAGGGGAAACCTGTGGGGCTGGTTTTTGTCGCAACCTCAATAAAAGGAGATCTGGAATGTAAAGAGTATCACTTTTTCGGCTCAAGAATAGATATAAAAAAACGTGCTGCAAATGCAGTACTGAACACGTTGAGATTATGCTTGTTGTGAAAAGCAGCAAAATACTGAAAAAAGGTGTTAATTTGCCCTGCCTTCTTACGTATTCAATTTTTGTCCCTTTGCTCTGCGTCTATTAATTATTGCTCTTCCGCCTTTTGTTCTCATCCTCTTGCGAAAACCACACATTTTGACTCGTTTAATTGAACTTTTTCTGATTTTTACTTTCATAAAATTCTGTCCTTTGCTGAATAATAGTTTTTTCTACTGGTCTACCTTAGCAGATTTTTGTCGCATATACAAAACAAAACCCGTTTGATTACACAATTTAAATACTGATTAGCCAGTCCCCGAAAATATATATAAGCATTGCATAAAAGCTCCAATTTTATAAAATGATACATATTTGTCAAACAAAAGATATTTTTCTAGAGAAAAATACTTTAAATAAAAGTCATAAAATCATATTGACATAAGTACTTAGACTTGATAGCATGTTTCAAAAAGCTTTGTATAAAATTGTAAAGGGCTTTCACAAAAGAAAGGGGTGAAGTAAATGCAAACTACTACAAAGAGGGATTTGTGTGAGAAGATAGTTCGAAAAACTAACAATTCACAATTGTTAGTCAAAGAAACGATCCAAATGTTTCTGGACAGGATCGTTCAGGAATTATCACAAGGCAACCGGATAGAATTGAGAGATTTTGGTGTTTTTGAGGTAAAGCAAAGAGCGGCAAGGAAAGCAAGAAATCCCCGTACAGGAGAAGAAGCTTATGTACCTGCCAAAAATGTTGTTGTTTTTAAGGTGGGAAAATTAATGAAAGAAAAAGTAAACAATAACTCTAATCCAGCAGTTTCGCCCTAAACTTAGAAAATCATACCACGGAAAGTAGTTTCAGGATATTTTACTCTAACTAATACAATAATAGTTAGTATCATATATAATATTTGACGATTTCTAATAAGTTAGACATTTCTCTTAACCCCATTCTATAACACATCCAATCCACACTAAATCAAACGGATTATAACCATCCTTAATTCTCCTCTGGAAGGAAAATGAGAGAACACATCGTCAGTTATATACAAAACAAGGGGGCGGAAATTGTACGCCTGGCAACCGAATTGATTGGCGCCAACACCGTAAACCCACCCGGGAATGAACGTCTGGCCGTAAATATCGTAGAAAAGTATTTCAAGACACATGGTATCCGGTATGATATCTTTTAAAAGACAACGAATCAAACCTTAATGGTAGTTTATTATTAATTGGTGCATCTGATGAAGAAAAAGGTATTATAGCGGTTGGATTTGGCCCCGGCGATGAAGATCAATCGCATGTTGCAAATGAATCTATAGCAATAAAAGAGTTGATAGATTTTAGAAAGATAATAGGTCTTATAACTTTCGATATACTTAAATAATTAGCTTTAAAATTTATTTGAGAAAAACAAAAATCGTCTTGACTATGATTCTATGAAATATATAATTTGATTACAACTGGAACCGAAATACAAGAGTAAGTATTTCACATCAGAAAAACTTTTTGAGCTTCATAATTAAAGGTTTGTCTTTGCAGTTTAAAAAGGAGCAAAAGGTGTTTTCCAATTTTAGGGTGCATGTAAACAAGAGTTTTAAAAAAATCGAAAGGTTGGCTTTCTTAAAAGAAAGGTATAAAAAGCTTATATTAGAACCTAGAAAAGAGATAGAATACGAGATAGAGAAAGACTTAATAGAAGAAGAAAGCATCGAGGACTCAAATGTTGAATGTTTTCATTAATAAAATGATTAGATTTAAAGTTTTCAAATTACGCAACTACTCTAAATCACTCCTAATCAGATATAATGCTTCTAACACCATTTCTAAATAGTGATGAAGTATTTATAATTCACCATTCTTTTTTCTTGAAAAACCTTTTCCTTTTTTATATTTTAGTTTAGGTACAATAGATACGTAATAAGCTAATATACACTGTAGAATTTTCAAGTAGAAGCAAAGCTATGATAAAAGAAAAGTTCTTAAAATCCGGCAAAGGACGTCAAATCAGGGAAAAACTCTTTAAAACAGAGTATTGAAGAATAGAATAATGTCGGGGCGTGGCTCAGCTTGGTTTAGAGTGCCTGCCTTGGGAGCAGGAGGTCGCTGGTTCGAATCCAGTCGCCCCGACCACTTTTAAATAATCGTAAGAGCGCCAGTAGCTCAGCTGGATAGAGCATCAGATTTCTAATCTGAGGGTCGGGGGTTCGAATCCCTCCTGGCGTATGTTGTCAATTCTTAATATGGTGAGTGTAGCTCAGTTGGTTAGAGCACCAGATTGTGGTTCTGGGGGCCGGGGGTTCAAATCCCCTCACTCACCCTTTCCTTCTTAACATCTTCTATTTCCTTAATCCACTATAAAGGACTATAGTGAAATGATATGGTATATTGCTCAAGGTAATCTAAACATCTGGATTCACAAGGATATTACAGACCAGCCAAAAGACGCTTCGATATGATGATGTATGACAATCTGCGATGGATGTTTCCACCATTCATGCTATTAGAACATTCTCAGTAATCGGAATGTACAGGGGTGTAACAAGAGGGATTCGACGAAATGAAGAAAAGGCAAGAAGGAATTATCGTGACCATGGTAAACCGGACAGTAATCTGCAGGTCAGTTATATTTTTGACATGAAAACGGTCACTGGTTATCAGCCAGTAGCCGCTTACTTTTATATGGTTTGCCTGCCAACAGAGACACTCTCAACCTGCATACTACTTACACTGTTGTTTTTTTGACCGTCTATACTTTCTCCTCAAGTATACACTGCCTAATCCGGCAAGGCCGATTCCGAGGAGTCCTACAGTTGCAGGTTCTGGAATTACCGGATTTTCCAGAGTCTCGAAGAAATCTACGGCAAGATCTGATGCTGTACCAGCAACAATATCAAGTGTTATCTTATTGACTAAGTTAAAACTGACATCGAAAAAGTTGGTGAAAGTGTCAAATTCAAATACGTTTTGCCCTATAACCGCACTCGGCAACAACAAGGAGGCAAATGACCCACCTGCCACAGCCGTTTCAAAAATCGATACAGTAAGGCTAACATTCCCCTGATCAATAGAAATCAGGTCAAGACCTATTGAGTCAAAAGCGCCAGACCCCGTCAAGTCCAAACCACCAAGACCGACACCATTCGCGTCCCATGTAACACGCGCCGTGCTTGACGTTCCAAATGCGTTGCTCAGGGCTAATAGCCCAGGTCCACCAGTAATGACCTCCAGAATAGCATTCGAAGGTCCCGCCACGCCCAGAATCTCCAGCGTACGGAAACCACCAATAGCTTCAGATGCTGCTACAGTGTTAGAGACTGGAAATGTAGAGCTAGAATTTGCTGAAATAGATTGAGATGTAGTGTCAAACGAGTCAATGGTTATTGCCCTGGCACTTTCTGTTATTGTTAAAACACTAACTGCAAGTGCCATCACAAAAACAAGCACCCCATGTTTATTCTTCACTTGTATCCTCCTTCATAATTGTCAATTACAAGAAAATTCGGGGTCACTTTAAGAAAACTTACTTTGCTTAGTATTATAATAGAAAGTTCTCACAATGTCAAGCCAATAGTCACATCTATAAATAATTTTGTTTGTTTATTGCCAAAACCGCTAAGCAGTTGTAAAATTGTGAATTATGTCATGAATTATCTTGGCTCCGGCATGGGCTGTATTATCATAAGTGCCAATAATATTGGGAGATAAGTCGTTTTAGAGATCCGTTTTAGAGATCAAGGTATGTTTAAATTCCGAAGGAAAGCCTGATTTCAAAGAAATTATCAAGTCTTTGATAGGAAACGATTAATTTAATCTAAATTGAGCGATTTATGTGAAAGTTCTAATCATCAGGAAAATAGGAGGAGATGGAATCCTGTTCGCCTAAAGGTTCTGAACTTACAGAATATGTGCTCAATGCTATTTCTTCATTTATTAAACTACATTCCTCACATATACGGTTATAAGGGCCTTGGCTAAGAAACTTTTCCTCACATTTCAAACATGGTCTCTTTTTCTGGAATCTGATTTTGTTAGTATCACAATACTCAGGCGCATCTCTTAAGATGCTTTCTTTTTTGTCTGGTTTTGAGCGGCAATGATTATTTCCCATTAGGTACTCACCTCCTTCAAACATTTTGATTCACCATTCCTAAATATTTTATTAAAAAAGTAGTTTATATTGTGCTCCCGTTAGTAAATCCTGCAGCCATTGTACCTTTCTTAACTTGTTGTGTTTTACTCTTTTATGTTGTTTAAGCAGGCATACTTAGATTAACAATAAGCCTGGAAAAACTATTAACGCTTATATTATATGTGCCTCATTGTAGGACATATATTCATTTTTTAAGTCAAAAGTGTCCAGTTACAAGAGCAGGAAGAAAACAATGATTAAATGTCTTATAAGGCATCTCTATATAATCGGCAAATGTTCTTAAATCTTTAGTTATAATTTGTGTTTGACGGCATTAGAAGCGGTTTGTGATTTGAAATCAGGGAATTAAGATGTGAAGGAAATGGATGTAAAGACAGGTCATGATATCTCAGATTTACCACCTGATTACGATTGATACGTAAGAAATATCTTGCAAAATTATCACCCTATGCTTCCTGAAACAAACAGGTTCTAATTTCGTCTAATAAGCAACCCCATATTTCATAAATCTCATTGGTCTGTTTAGCTAAACCTGAGCCTGGTTATTTTATGCTGCTGAGATTTGTTTTCTCTGTCACATTCGGTTTCGTCTCGGGATTTGGACCCGCGCAATTATTGCCTTTTGCATGTTCAATCAAATCAAGTTTCGTTTTGTCGTAGTCTGAATTAGTGATGAGGTTTTCGTGCCGTAGAACGTTAAGTTCACTAAGCTTCTCAGCAATATTTATCTTGTGTTTGGTTTTATTTATGTAGTCTTCTTCCAGCAGATATGTATAGTTTGTATCAAAACCTAATTTTTCGATACACTTTTCCGAGACAACGTCCGCAACTTCTTCCATCTGTTCCTTAAGATATTCTGGAACAGTGTAAGCCAAGTTAAGAAAGCCTTCCGTATCCGTTCCTATCGCTATCCTGGCCTCAACAATATCTCTCCATATAACTGTTCCTTCTGATGCCGTGGTCATCTTAACATCAATCTTGAGGGAGGCATACGGATCAGAGAAAACCCCTGGGTCTTTTATACCATATGATATTATGCCGATCTCAAGTATTGTATCAACGTCCAGTTCGGTACCTATCTTCTCATAGTCTTTGGAATCTTTATCTTTTTTCTCCAATAGTTTCCAGACGTTCTGGTTTTTCGTAATATCTTCCTGTGGGATAACATGGAAATAGGAACATAGTTGGAGTTTGGTGTTGAGTTTTTCACATAATATCTCACCAATGTTCAAGTCAAAAATCATATCGTTAAAGACTCTAATGTCTTCTTTCTTTGCAGAATTATGAGCTAATTGCATAAGTATTTGTGGTACAATTGCCGGGCCTGCCATCAATGTCGAAAGGAACATATCATCATTTCTAATATTTACAAACATTTCCGGATTCTCGGTATAATACAAGAGCGCCACTTCATTAACGTACTTAGAGTACTCTTTTTTGTATGGTACTTGCGAAATATCGGTAGTTTGACAACTTGCAAAAATTAACAAGGGTAATATAAATATAAAATAGACATAACGCTTTTTTGACATTTGGTAAAGCACCTATTCAGGTATTTGTGAAGGCCTGATTTATTCAGCAACTATAGCTTAAGATGACAGGCTAACCGCCAAAGGCGCCCGCCCGGCAATCAGACTGTGTCACAATTACAAAAATGTTCAGAATGACTGGAAGCGAAGAGTAAGAATAACAAAAAGCCCTTTTCAGGATAAGATGCCTCCTCAAGAGCGGGGATGACAATTCTATGCTACTTGTCATTGATAATTCTAATACTATTTTTTTGTGGTTCTGAAAGTGTTTCTAAATTATAGGCATCTATATTGTTCAGACTCTTTTCTATTTCCTGCAGGTTTGTCAGGATCACATTTAGATAGTCCTCATTCTGAGTCTTTTCATGGCATCCGGCATAGAACTTAATAGACGTTCTATAATTTCTTACGCCTTCTTTAACGTCTCCATTTGCCACATAATAATTACCCAATTCATGGTAGGCGTCGGCTATCTGGAGGGCAGTATCTATGGATTCAGGTTGATAATGTAGTCCATTGAAAAGATAATTTATAGCATTATTGTAATTAGCCGCCTTTGCTTTAGAGTCGTTTCTTCCCGGACGTTTTAATGACATATTGCCTTTGCCAACCCAGTACTCATATGGTGAATTTGTCAAACCCTGTGGAAGTTCAACAGGTTTCGTTACCTTTTCCTTCCAATGCTGATAAATTGGAACACTATAAATCTTTATGGTTGTATCATAATTAACCCCTTCTCTGAGAATAACCAGGGATACTTCGACTTTTTTATCCTTCGCCTCTCTCGATATTTCTACATAGTCTTCCAATTTCTTTATTTTCTTACCGTCTATTTCAAGGACTATGTCACCAATCCTTAACCCAGCATCAAGACCGGGACTCCCTGACTGCACCCCAACAACCTTTATACCATCTTTGTTTTCCGAAAAAATCAAACCTGAAAATATTGCTTGTGCATGGCATGGAGCGGCAAAGACACTCAATGACATGATTGTTATAAAGAAAAGAATATATAATCTCATAATATTTTAGCTCCTCGCTATGGCACAAAGGTTACAAATTATTTACAATACGCATAATAATACAATAGACTCCAGATGCAGAGGCTGAACCCTCGTTTCTGTTTTGTGGCCACGTTATAGTATTTTGCCTGATGCCGTATTATACCACCTGTCTATTAAATTTCCTTACTGCAATGTCGATGATGAACAGGATAAGCGCCAGTGGGATTAAATAGCTTGCAAAATCCCTGGCAATTATTATCTCCTTTTCCTCAACTAATATCTCTTCCTTTTCCGGATTATACTTACCACCCGTAATCTCCGCAATATTTTTAAGATACGAAACATTATTGCCTTGAGCCGAATATTCAGGCGGCTTTGCAGCTGCATTCTCTGGAACTATCAACCCTTTTGTCATTAAATCTATAACCTTTCCACCCTTCACCCTGGATATTCTCAGATTATAAGCGCCGGGATTAATATCTTTCAGTTCTGTAGAAAATCTCTTTGGTGCAACCGGCTTCAGGGTAAGTTTCCGGCCATTACCGGCAAAATCAGGTGATAATAAGCTGACTTCCAGCTTTGTATCATCCGCTACTTGATAGGATGACTCTATCAATAGGGATATTGAATTATCATCGGTTTTGATCTTTATATCATAATCGGCTTTAGATATATCCCTCATAGACCATCGCACTACTTGAGACCAGAATTTGTTAAACATTGACCAGTTAATCCATTTTGATGACCATCGTGCATTTGCATCCGACGCATAAACGACTACTTTGCCAAGACCATATCTCCAATTCGCCAGGATAGGGTCCGTCTTCCCCATTATGTTTGTTATCAATGGAACTTCAACCTTTTCTTTCGCTTCAGTTATGGTATGCCCTTTAAGCGGGGGGAATTGTTTTTCATAAATACCTTTCAATATCTGGCTTTCCTGGTTGATTTCCGGGTAAAAATGCTCTTCGTGAAAGTCTGATTGTGACACAAAGAACTCCGTATCCTGCACTATTAATCTCGGCAATTTTATGATGTCCGTTATCTGATAAAATTGCCCTTTTGTCTTCTTTGCTATGTCTTCCAGCAGCTTTGTATTAACTAGCCAGGTTCCAAGAGCAACGGTTGAAACCGTCACATTTGCCTGCTGAAGCCTGCTGATTAATTCGTTATAGTGATAAAAAATAGACCTTGTGTTTCCATCGGAAAGCAGGATTACGTGGTTTACCTTAGAATCTTTTTTCCTGAGTTGTTGATAAGCGGCATCCATGGCAGGAAATATGTCCGTCCCGCCATCTGCATTTAACATACTCAGTTTTCTTATAATTTCCCTCTTGGCTTCTTCATTAGGTTTGAGTTCAACGATTGTGTATGGCATGGTGTCAAATGCTATAATACCAAAATTGTCATTCGCTTTCAGTTGCTTGATCAATTCAATCGCCGCCTTTTTGGCAAACAGCATCTTCTTGCCCAACATACTCCCTGATTTGTCTATAATTATTATCAGGGAAAGTCTTGTTTTCTTTTCTTCTTTTGGCGGTTCGCCACCTATTATTTTAACCGGCAGGATTTCTTCTATTTTAGTGCCTGAGTATCCGCCTTCAGCCGTAATGTTAGCGCCACACGTCATCACGAACCCGCCTCCATAATCCTTTACGTATTTTTCTATCAACGCCATCTGTTCATCGCTTATGGAATCTCTTGAAACATTAGAAAAGATTATACTGTCATATTTAAGATATTCCTGCAGAGTATCCGGTATCTGGCCCGGGGTTTTTATCTCTACGGCAATTGTTTTATCTTCCAGCGCTTCAGGTAAATACATTTTCTCTTTTTCGGCTCCATTTATATATAACAGCCTTGTCTTACCCGAAACATTCACAAACGAAACCTTGCTATTATTTTCTTTATCTTTATCGAACGTGATATCTTTAATGTCTAAATCTGCATCAAACTTCAAAAATCCTTTTTCTTCGCTTTTGTACGGTACCTCAAATACATTTATACCACTTTTAAATTCTGTATCCCACTCTTTCAAAAGATCGTCTTTCTCATGAAGTCTTAGATTGCCCTTGATTGCGCTGTCGTTTCTGTTTTCAATTACTACTTTTACGTCAAACATTTCACCTTCACTTACTTCTTTAGGAGCGATGATTTTTTTTATTAAAACCTCACTCTCCTTTTGAGGAGGAGGAGATGCGACAAAAATCTTGACATCATTGTTAGCAGCCATTGTGACGGCCTCTAAGACTTCGCCCAGGTTCTGGTTTCCATCCGAAAGAAGAACAACCATTTTTGAAGAATCTTCGGGCATAATACCAAGTGTAGCCATTATTCCACTTGCAATATCTGTTCTATCTGTAGTGATGTTTGATTCTGCAATCTTTCCATATATATCTTCCAACTTTAAATCTTCCGTGAGTGTCGGCGTGATAACCCTGGTTTCGCCACCAAAGATTACCAACCCCTTTTTGATTTTCTTACCCAACCCATTCTTTACGTCTTCCACATAGTCCCGCATCCATTCCCTGCCTTCCCGGGTGATGCTGTCAGACACGTCCACTAAGAATACTGCGCTGATTTCACGTTTCGACTTTTCCTTCCAGCTGAATCCTGCCAGCACAAAGACTATAAGTACAAATATGAAAGAGCGCAAAAATGTCGAAAGAAGAATCCTTGCAACCGATAAACGCTTATAACCAAAGATTGCCGTTATCCAGAAAACCGGCAATGCATACAAAAGCTTCAGATAATCGGGATTTGTAAATATATATTCCATAGTTTAAGTTAAAAGCGCCTACCCGCCTGACCTATTCGGGCAGGCCCGCCTGCCCCGCTCAGCGTGGCCTGACAATCAGTTCGCCAGCCCGACAAACAGCCTGAAAGCCGTTCTGGTGGGGGCAGGAAGTGTAAAGTGAACTAAAGTGACTAAAGTTGGGGGAAAATAACGGTTTAAACTGTTTAAACGGCTTAAACGGTTCAAACCGTGTCTGTTTCCTAACTTTAGATCACTTGTAAGTTACGGCTATGCCACTATAAGACCCTCAGGCAGTACCTGCCCTCAATTTCTTATAATACAACAGCCATTCAAGCAAAAGAATAAATGGCACAAGCAGGAGAAGGTACTTGCCAAATTCTGTTTTTTTGTCTTTTATGAGTGCAAGCGCTTCCTTTTCTTCAAATTTGAGTTCTGTATCATCCGTTAATTCCGGCATAATCATGGATTCCTCTTCATCAAAAAGATTTGCCACAAATCTATTCTTGAAATCAGCGCCGGAAATCTCATATTCTCCAATGTAATCTATTTTGTTAAACACAAAAGGTTCTTCAGCATCGCCTTTGATATCGTATTTCAGTATCTCTCCATGAGGATTTAATATTTGAATGTTATCTTTTAAGACGTAGTTCGGTCTGTATTGTCCGCCGGTTAATAACTTATTATGATCTTCCACTTCATACGGATTCAACCATTGAATTATATTAAGCGTCATAATCAGTATCCGCAGATTCTCCGATCTTGAAAAATCAAAATCACTCAGGTCAAAACCCAGTGTTACTACCTTCTTTCCTGCATACTGACCGGCAAATGCAATAGGGGAATCTTTCAAACCATCCGATACCTTTATTAAAGCTGTTGACCAATCCGGAGGTTCCATTGTAAGTGAGTTCCTTATGTTTAAATCATCCAGATTATGTAAATGCATCATAGTAGGATGTGTGTTGTCCCAGTCGAGTATCTCTACATTTGATACCATGCCGTGTTTTGGAATCAGTATACTGCTGAAATTATTACTTTCCTGCCCGAATAGGTCCAGGCGGGCTTTTACGCCTTTTGCCTGGGGATTCAATGCGCTTATATTCTGAATGGTGTATAGTGAATTTATGCCGGGACTTTCATCAGGAATAAATTCGTGGAAAATAGCAACATCATAATCCTTTACAGCTTCCGGTTCATACTCAGATACACTTATCCTGGTCAGTTTTATCCGGCGGGTACCTTGCTCTATCTTCTCCAGTTCATCCTGTAATCTGTAATCGTTTGAAACCAATAAAATGTTGATGGGTTTTATTTCATTTATTATTGCGTAAGCGGTATTATCAACAGAAAGGGAATCATCCGTCTCTATCCTGGCTTTTAAGATACCAGATGTGCTGAGGTTTTTCACACTTACTGTCTTCTGCTTATCACCAGCTAATTCTAATTCTTCTTCCTTTATGATTTCATCGTTCAAGAAAACACTTAATTTAACATCTTTGTTATCATATGAATAATTCTTGATAGTCACATAAGCCTCACGTTCCGTGTAATCTTTAAACATATCCTGATATACGTCCAGTGACGAAATGGCGACGTTTGCAGATTTTTCCCCATATCTAATAAATTTTATATTCCCTGACCTTGGCTTAGTAAAGCTTATTGAAGATGGAGATTGGTCAGTCAGCACGTACATCTCACCTCTTTCAACATTTCTCAAAAATGAAATGCCGAGGCTTACACCCTCATCCAGATTTGTCCCTGTATCCCTGGGTAATAAGTCGTTAATTGTTTTGTTTAACTTGTGCTTGTCTTCAGTAAAGTTACAGGCAATCCTGGAAGAGTAATCTGCGGAAATAACCATCATCTTATCCCATTGCTTCAGCTTATCAACCATTTTAAGCGCTTGAGACCTTGCCTGATCAAAACGTGACCCTTTATCTTCAGAAGTTTGCATACTTGCGGAGGAATCAATTACGAGGATGACATTCTTTCCTGTAATATTTATTATGTTGGACTTGAGGTATGGGTGTGCGAGAAAAAAAATCAGAATCAGTATCAGAACTATTTGCAGTAAAAAAAGTAAATCTATCCTGAACAACCTGCTCCGCACAACATCTTCTTTTAGTACACTCCAGGGTATGATACTCGGCACTGCAACTATATATTTCTTTTTACTAAGGAAATATATCAGTACAACCAGTGCAATTAGCGATAAATATCCAAACGCCAGTAAATTTATAAAACCCATATAAATTAGGCTCGCCACGGCGAGCGACTTTTAATCTCCCCTCTAGAAAGATGGGCTGGGGGGGGGTGTTGCAACAAACTTACACACCCCTTTATCGTTCGATTGAGCGCTCACGACGAAGTCCCCTCTTTCTAGAGGGGAATCACAAAAGATTGAAATTCCTACACATTAAATTAGCTCTCTTTTCTATTATATTTGCTGCTCAAAAAATCAACTAATAAAATATCCTTCATCATGTGTATAATTCGATGCAAATGGTATATTTCTATTGACATAATAACTTAAGGAATATATGTTTACAACAATAATATGTCAAATAGCTGTATTACAGCAGCGTTCCTGCCCGAATAGGTACAGGCGGGTAGGCAGTCTAATCTATGTTGGGACTAAAGATGAACAGAAAGGGTCGAATACAAATGACGAAACATATTCAACCACTCGCCGAGGTCTTTGGGCATCTCGTTGATGACCAATCACCCAAAGCTATTCGATACCGCTCGCGTCGCCTCTGTCCATTCAACAACAAGGTTCCCAATTGCACCAAAGACAAAGCGAAGAATCCCCTCGGTGTATGCAGTGTGTTCCATGATGGCATCCCAGCCATAACCTGCCCTATACGGTTTAGGGGGGATTGGCTTATCACCGATGATGCGGCATCTTTTTTCTTTGGCGATGGCACTGCATGGAGTTCACTTACTGAAGTCCGTCTGAACGACGCTCACGGGAAGTCGGCTGGCAACATTGACGTTGTACTTGTCGCATACGACGACAATGGAAAAATATTCG
>CAKKPF010000288.1 GCA_919901575.1 Candidatus Brocadiaceae bacterium | reverse complement strand
GTTATGGCGTGCAGCGGAAAGAGAAGCTTTTGAAGAGGGCGGTGTTTCCGGTGAAATTGAAACAGAACCACTCACTAATTTTCTCCATTTAAAGAAAGGGCTCAAACAAGAAAAAATTGAACTTAATGTAGCCGCTTTTCTTCTTCATGTTAAATCTTGCCGGAAGCCTTTAGAAAATCACCGTGAGCCAACCTGGTTTGATCCAACCGAAGCCGAAAAAGCATTATCAGAAGATAGGAGTTTTAAATATTCAGAAGAATTTAAACGGGTAATTAGATTGGCCTGCGGCAGAATTAACGAATAATGACTCATGAAGAAAACTATTACAAATACGGTAGTGATACTATTTTTTATTTTTCTTGCAACATTCTTTGTTGAAATATTCCTGAGACTTTTCTCTCCTCTTCATCTTGCTGGAAATATTAAGGCTTATCAATACGATCAAGAACTTGGTTATCGACTTAAACCAAAGCTGCATTTCTTCAGTACCACAGATTACCAGCAGGAATTCCATACAAATCAACTTGGAACAATTAATTTTCAAGAATCCTTTACGGACTATGATGAAATTGTCTTCGCCCTCGGTGATTCCTATACTCAAGGCACAGGGTTGCCCGGTGATTCGAGTTATCCTTTTCAGCTTGATCTGAAGTTAAACTTCCACAGGGGAGAATATACTAAGCGATATGCTATAATTAATCTTGGTCTGGCTGCTTTTGGAGGAAAACAGGCAATCGCAGCTCTTCGCATTTTCCAGAACGTTATAACGTCTCCTGATTACATCTTATATCTTGGCAGTAATAATGATTATCAAGATGACATGTTATTTGAAAGCGGATACCGTCACCAACACTTAGTAGATGGTAATCCAAATTGGGGCATGATGTTAAAACCAATTCAGTGGTTTGCCAATGGCACGGAAATCGGAAAGAGAACTAAGCTCGCAATTAATCGTATTAGAAGAGGAAAGACGAAAAGAAACAATAAAAGACCTTCAGGCGAAAGCAGTGAAAATAATATTGCGAAATTACAGGAGCCAATTTTTAGCGAGCTATTGGTTATATCAAATAAAATGAATGCCCCACTGATTGTAAGCTGGTCCGATCTTCCTGAAAAAGCAGAAGGACCATATCTATGGTTAAAAGAATGGGCATCAGAACGAAATGTTTATTTCGCAGATTGGCACCCAAAGGTATTGTCGGTATTGGAAGCAATTCCTGGTTTACCTCAGATAAATAATCATACAGGGGGACACTACAGGACATGGATAAATTCAATGATAGCCGAATCATTTGCCGAACAATTGGTTGAGGCAACAAAGCAGAAGCGCTTAACAGCCAAACCTGATACTAGATAATATTCTGAGAAATGGATCAAAAGGGACAATAATAGAGAACAATTTCTACAAATAAGACTTTTAGTATCGGTAAGTGTCAGGCTTAAAGGGTCCTTCGATTGGAGTACTGATGTACTTGGACTGCTGTTGTGTCATACGGGTGATCACGCCGCCAAAACCTTTAACCATTTCTGCGGCAACCTCCTCGTCCAGTTTCTTGGGAAGAACCTTTACGTAAACAGGCTCACGCTCAGACGCGGATTTGTCTGCCCACGCTTCCTTGTAGAGTAACATCTGTGCAAGTACCTGATTTGTGAAAGAACCATCCATGATACGGGATGGGTGGCCGGTTGCGTTACCAAGGTTCACAAGGCGCCCTTCAGAAAGAAGAATAATGTAATCTTCAACGTCATCGGATCTATATATCTTATGAACCTGGGGTTTCACCTCTTCCCACCTCCAGTTGTAGCGCATGAATTTAGTGTCGATCTCAAGGTCGAAGTGGCCGATGTTGCAAACGATGGCTCCTCGCTTAACGGCAGCCAGCATATGGCGGTCACATACGTTCACGTTACCCGTAGTTGTTACGATCAGGTCTATCTTTTCCAGCAACTGTTTATCGATGCATTCAGCAGAGCCGGTGTTGATTCCGTTTTTGTAAGGAGAGACGACTTCATAACCGTCCATGCATGCCTGCATACCACAGATGGGGTCAATCTCAGAGATTTTTACTATCATCCCTTCCTGGCTCAAACTCTGGGCAGAACCCTTACCCACGTCGCCGTAACCAACAACGAGACCTTTTTTACCGGAAAGAAGAGCATCGGTGCCACGCTTAATAGCATCATTTAAACTGTGACGGCAGCCGTATTTGTTGTCATTTTTAGATTTGGTTACAGAATCATTAACGTTGATGGCCGGAACCTTAAGCTTACCTTTTGCCATCATGTCGAACAGCCGGTGAACTCCAGTGGTGGTCTCTTCTGTAATGCCGTGAATACTATCGAGCATCTGAGGATACTTCTCGTGAACCATGGCCGTGAGGTCACCACCGTCATCAAGCAACATATTGGCATTCCAGGGTTGGCCATCTTTAAGAATGGTCTGCTCGATACACCATTCACCCTCTTCTTCTGTCTGCCCCTTCCAGGCGTAGACGGCAACACCGGCAGCAGCCATGGCTGCTGCTGCGTGGTCTTGTGTGGAAAAGATGTTACATGAAGACCATCGAACTTCTGCGCCGAGGACACGGAGGGTTTCGATCAATACGGCTGTCTGGATTGTCATATGGATACAGCCGATGATTTTAGCACCTTTAAGTGGCTGCTCTTTTTCATATCTTTTTCTGAGATTCATCAAACCGGGCATTTCACCTTCAGCGAGGATGATCTCACGGCGTCCCCAATCAGCCAGACTAATGTCGGCCACCTTGTAATCTTGTGTAAGTGTAGTAGTCATATCACATTCCTTTATTTAAAGTTACAAATAGGCGCAGGCGCCAAACTTGCTTGACCTGCTGAGAATTAGTTTTAAAAGTAATCTAGCTACTATATAGTAAAAGACTGTAAATTTTCAACTATTTTTTCAAATTTACCTGGACAAATGTCATTAATCGCTTGACTACATTAAGTAAAAAAAGTATCATTATTTTTCACACTTTAATTATAAACAAGGGCAACTTACCAAATATATTCTATTCTATAGAAGGAAAGGAAAACAAAATTTGGAAATTATTATACATGCAAGACATCTGGACACCACAGAAGCAATCAAAAACTACGTAAACAAAAAAGCTATAAAACTTACTAAATATGCAAGTAAAATAACCAAAATACAATTTACTTTAAAAGTAGAAGGACAAAATAATGTAGTAGAAGCAATATGTTCAACTGCAAGAGCAAAGTTTGTTGCAGAAGTTGCAAATTCTGATATGTATGCTGCTATAGACCTTGTAATTGATAAACTGGAGAAACAGATTGTTCGACAGAAAGAAAAACTGAAACAACCCAGAAGAAATATAAAAGGTGAAACAACTATGGAGGAAATGGAAGAGTAATTTGCATTTAAGGTTTATTTATTTCAATTAATTTTTTACAAAGATTGCTAATGAAGATAATTGACTTTATAGGGGAGAACGCCGTAATAGACGATTTGCAATCCACAGATAAAGAATCCGTCATACGGGAAATGGTAGACGTATTAAAGAATCAAAACAAGATTAACAAGAATGAAGTAGATGATATAATGAAAGCGCTCATAAAAAGAGAGAAAGTTGGAAGCACAGGTATAGGTAAAGGAGTTGCGGTTCCTCATACAAAACATCAGAGTATCACGAAAATAACAGGTGCATTTGCTCGCTCATTGAAGGGGGTGGAATTTGATGCGCTTGACGGTGAGCCGGTTTACCTGTTTTTTCTGTTACTATCACCAAATGATTCAGCAGATGTGCATCTTGCTGCATTGGAAAAGATTTCGTCAGTAATTAGAAACCCTGATTTTCGTAATTTTGTAAGAAACGCATCAAATAAATCAGAAATGGTTGATATCTTAAAGGAAGTCGATGAGGCTAAGACTTAATAGAAAAAATCTTTTGTTAACTAAACTAATCAATGCTTATAGAACGCAGGGTAAAGATAATAAATGCAAATGGTTTACATGCAAGGCCTGCGACTCGTTTTGCAGAAATAGCTAACAAATTCAACTCAGAGATTTTTGTACGGACAGAAAACAAGGAAGAAGTAAATGGAAAGAGTATTATTGACTTGCTAACGCTAGGCGCAAGAAGAGGAACTGAAATATTAATAACTGCAGATGGCGATGACAAAGAAAAAGCCTTGGACGTATTAGAAGGTCTTGTCAATGACAGGTTTAATGAGGACAATATGGAGACACGGAAAGGAATTGCTGTAGCGCCGGGTGTGGTAATAAAAGAAGCATTCGTTTTGGAAAGCGAAGGTTATCGAATACCACGTCCCCTCATCAAAGAAGCTGAAGTTGCCAAAGAAATAGCCAGTCTGGAGGAAGCAACATCCTCAGCATGGAAAGAGATTGAGAAGCTGGAAGAAAGTGTTT
>CAKKPF010000287.1 GCA_919901575.1 Candidatus Brocadiaceae bacterium | reverse complement strand
TATGAAGATAATATACCACATTATTTACGACATTGCAAGGTTGACATGACAGTAGCCTTTTTAAATTAAAGATACATCTTCTTAAATCATTTCACACTCATTTCTTCAAGTTCTGTTTGATATACTCCAGGAATTCGTATAACATTGAATTGCAAATATATGATATAATACAAACTCAGAATAAATCTTTAAGAATATTAAACTGTACTGAGTGACTTTGTTACGAGTTATATAAATGGCGGTGTGGTAAGCACACAGGGATTTTCCTTGCCAGATTAGATCAGCTATGAATTCAATAATAATAACGTGGAAGAATTCATTAAGGAACTTAGTGGATTTTTACGAAGCGAAGAGAGGGAGTATTTATACCTTTTACCCAACACTATTTCTATTATTTGTGTTGATAAATATTGGTTGTTACTGGTGGGCAATGTTTACGGCATTTCCGGAGCTTACACGGGGAAACGCCGGACAACATTACTTTAAGTTACAGTTTCCTGTTGGTTTTCTGGGTGCACTCTTTGACAGTCTCTCCTTTTTTGTTACCATATTTATTATTCGCCGTGCACTACGTGCCCAGAAAAACATGGAATACATTTTACATCTTTCACTTGACCTGGTAATTGCAGTATTAGCGACCTTCTGGGTGTTGTTTGTATTCTCATTTTCTGGTTGGATAATTCATTTGTTAGACTCAATACATCAAGATTTAGCCGATAGAAATGAAGATTACAAAAGAATGCTGGTTGATGCACTTGCAAATCCTACAGATAATAAACGTAACATTTACTTCGGCCTCATAATGGGAGTCTCTGCCATGTTGCCTACATGTAGCTATGTATTCATGTTTATGAAGTCTTCTTTTCGTACAATCTTTCAGCAAAAGTATTGATTGACAAGCGGGAAATATAGGTTTATAGTAATATTGGTGTAAGACATGCATATACCCGACTTTAAGCGATTATACATGTGCAGAAATTCGGTGTTAAACAGTCGGATATTTGCAGGGTTTTTAGTTGAAGACTATTGTGAATATGCCGATAATAATAAGATACTTTTCACGTCACAACAAACTAAATTGCAAATTAAAGTATTACTCGAATCAAAAGAGTTAGACAAACAGCCGTATATGAATACTGTTTGACAAAGCGAGTTTGTACTGGGAGGCGAAGAGAATTATGGCAAGAAAAACAATAATATTCATATCCATAATAGCTGTGTTTGTTCACACCGGATGCAACTCGTTTGATAAAATTCCGGGCGAGATAATTGGAGCCTCAAATAAAGATATTGAAAATAGATTAGAGTTCATAAACGGTACATACAAACTTTCACCCCCGGACGTCGTTGAAATTGATGTCAATGATAACCCGGAGCTCAGAACCGCTGCTACCATAAGACCGGATGGGAACATTTTTTTCCCGCTTTTGGGCGATATATACATAGAAGGGCTTACCCCATTGGAGATTCGGGAGAAGATACATAAATTGTTAGGCAGATATCTAAAGGAACTTCCCGAAGAAGCCGTGTCTGTGAGGGTAGCAGGATTTAACAGTAAGAAGGTTTATATATATAGTTACGGGGGAGGTATCACACAAATTTCCTTTACCGGCGATCTTACCGTGCTTGATGCTATTACGAAATCAGGTATGCTGGCGCGTACAGCTAAACAAAGTGCAATCAATATTATTCGTGGAGAAAGTGATACAGTTGAGAAACCTCAAAAACTTGTCGTAAATCTGAACGATATTATTAAGAAGGGAAAGACAGAAGATAATATTGTCCTCAGGCCGAATGACATTGTCTATCTTCCCCCTACGTTTCTTGGGAGGATCGGCTTTATAGCACAAGACATTCTACGTCCGACACAGCCTGCTCAGTCAATTGGTTCTGCTGCAGCGAGTGCACAATATAATGCATTTGGATTTGGCGGTATGCCAAAGGCTGGAAATTAAGGTATCAGAAAGAAATGGAACAGGAAAAAACTCAGTTTGATATACAGAGGTATATAAAGCTACTTTTAAGACGAAAGTGGTTGTGGATTATACCCACAATATTGTTCGCTATAGGGTCAATTATTTACGCATCTATATTACCAGATATTTATGAGTCCAGATGTGTCTTGATAGTGGAAGATTCTAAAGTGCTTAATAATTTAATTGGTGGGGGCGGTGGTCAGAGCGCTACAAGAATGTTACAGGTTGTTAGAGAAAGAATGTTGGGTTGGCAATCTGTAGTCCGGATTATAAAGCTCCTGGAGCTGGATAAAGGTTTAGATGAAAATGATATGGGTGGCATGGAGAAATCATACCGTAATGTGACAAGGAAAGTTGACCTGAGAACAATTGGAAATAATTTGATGCAGGTATCCTACCGGGGAGAAAGACCTGAGATAAACTTTAGAATAGTGGATGAACTTGTATCAAACTTCATGGAGTTTAACTTAAAGGAGACGAGAACTGAGGCTGACGAAACAGTAGAATTTATAGAGGTAGATTTAGCACGGTTACAAGATAATCTCGATAAATCTGAACAACAACTTCGCGAATTTGAGGAAGAACACCTTGATGACTTGCCAGGCAGTCAAAGCAGCATGCAGGTCGGCCTAAGCGATGCCAGGCAAAGACTTGTAACTATTGATAGAGAATTGAATGACTTAAATCAGCAGATAGGCTTCTTAGATGATCATTTAGAGAAAGAAAATAAAACTATAACAGGCGAAATAACACGAGTACCCAATCCTAAGGTAGGTGATTTAAACAAACAGATAAATGATTTGGAAATAGAAGTTAATACATTGCGTTCCAAGTATTTTGATGAACACCCAAGCATCGTAAAGAAGCTGAAAGTACTTGATAGTTTGAAAGAAATGCTTGAAAAAGAGTCCGAAAAGATTGTGAGTGAAGAAAAGATTATAAATAATCCGGTTTACTCTAGCCTTATGCAAAAGGAGTTCGTTGTGCAACTCAAGCTTAAAACCTTACAAAGGCAACGAAAAGACACTGAGGAGACAATAGCCAGACTCGAAGAATCTGTTAAAGCTATGCCCGCAATGAGGCAGAAACTTGGAGAATTACAGAGAGGTTACAATGTTAATAAACAACTGTATGAACAACGGCTCATGCAAAAAGCAAAGGCTGATCTTGTAAAGAATATGTCTCTTGATGCAAAGACCAATCCTTTTACTATAGTTGAACCTGCAAGGATATCATATCAGCCCATAAAGGTCGTTAAAATAAGGATAATAGGAATAGGAATTATTATGGGTTTTGGATTAGGAGTTGGACTGGTCTTTGGATTGGAACAGATCGATCAAAGATTCAAGACCATGGAAGAGGTTCAAGGATACCTGAATATCCCCGCTTTAGGAATGATTCCAACGATATTGACAAATACTGAGATTAAAAGAAAGACCAGGAGAAAGATAATTGTATCAAGTTCACTGGCAGCATTTTTTATTACTGCTACAGCAGTCTGCCTTATTGTGGAACCAGTTAAAACTATTGTTAGTGATAAGGCCAATCACGGATGGGACAAACTGGTAGA
>CAKKPF010000286.1:14142-17505 GCA_919901575.1 Candidatus Brocadiaceae bacterium | reverse complement strand
GTATCTGTACCTCTGACTTCCAAGGTGTAGGCATTCGCTGTTGTTCCCAGTCCAAGCACTACTATCATTGCCAATAAAATAAGTGATAATATCTTTTTCATCTTTACTCCTTTCATTACAAAATTGTTAAAAAAATTACTAAGCTCAGCTTGGTGGTGGCATGGACAAACAGAGTTTGTCCATGCCACCCAAATACTACATTTTGGAATAAAAAAAAGCCCGAAAGTATGCAGGAAAAAACCTGTACACTTCCGGGCCTTGATTTAAAACAGCTTTAACAATAGGTAAAACTGATAGGTAGTTTATTAGATACGTGTTATTTGAGTGAGCGCAATAATAGTGCCATAATACTTCCTTTCCACAAACAGCATGCTCTTATTTCTCATAACAATCTTTCCTGTTTTGTTGATCCTGTTGTAGGGGCGCATAATTTATCAAATTCTGATTATAAAATCAAACTGAAAATTAATCTCATGATCTCTTCATGCGTGTTCAGGCCTGCCCGACGGCAGTTTTGGCTGGTTAGCCCTTACGTATCATTTGTGCAATAGTAAGGGCGGTATTATGGCAAATTTAGCTTATTATTCAAGCAAAAATATAATTGTTGTGAAAAGCCCAAATATCCATTGCCTGTTCAATCTTTGCTACCAATTTAACCGCCGTTCCTAAACAATCAGAACCCTACCTGAATATATTCTCCAGTTTAATATGCATCCTGAGTTTCTAGTTCTGCAAGAAATCTTGTTAGCAGCTCTTTTGGCAAACCGACTACATTTGAAAAACTACCCTTAACTTTTTCAACAAACGCTCCGCCGTATTCCTGTATTCCATACGCTCCCGCCTTATCCAAAGGCTCGCCTGATTCTACATAATCATGTATTTCTTTTTCTGATAAATCCTTAAACTTAACTTCAGTTTTATCGTATCCAACTAATTCTTTATTTATTTGCGTATCAATAACTGCCAGTCCGGAAAAAACATTATGATAATCACCACTAAGTTTCATGAGCATAACAATCGCATTGTCAGGAGTTAATGGCTTCCCAAAAATTTCATTATTAAATGTAACTATGGTATCGCAGCCAATTATGATTGAATCTTTATACTTTCCTGCTACTTCCTTGGCCTTGCCAAGGGCATTATGACAGACCAGTACTTCCGGCTCTGTCCCGTTAAGTTTTTCTTTAAAATTTACTGACGGACTGACTGTAAAAGTCAGGCCTAAATCCTTCAAAATCTGCTGCCTTCTTGGCGACGATGATGCAAGATATATATCTTTCATGCTCATGAATTCTAAAATTTTATTGTTTAAGACAATGCTAAGGGTGACGGCAATGATTCATCTCAAAGCCTTGACACTTTATTGCGAAATTGATACTATTCAAATGCTTTCCTATAAAAGTTCACACTAAATCGAATTTCTCAAAAAACAGTAGTGTCTTTAATTTACGTACCGCAAGACATTCTTTTATAATGTCTAACAACAAATAGCAAACAAAAATCATTTTTAACACATTTTAACAAACTGCCGGCTTATCTTGTAATCCTGCCAGAATTTTTTTATCGAAGATTAAAGCCATGAAAAACAAGCGATTGTATATTGCGATGGTAGGTCTCCCGGCAAGGGGAAAGTCTACCATTGCGACCAAACTCAAAGAAAGCCTGGTACATGAATCGATAAAAACCAGAATCTTCAACAACGGTGATCTGAGAAGAAAGATGATCCGGGGGAACACGTCCTATGCCGGGTTTTTCGATTCAAACAACAGTAAGGGAGTTGCCATAAGGGAAAAGATAGCCATTACCAATATGGAAAGGGCTCAGAAGTATCTCAATAGTACAGGAAACGTTGCAATCCTGGATGCATCTAACATCAGCAGGAACAGAAGGGAGAGGATCCAGTCCAGGTTAAATGACCACCCCATCCTGTTTATTGAATGTGTGAATAATGATGAAGACATCCTGAGTGCAAGTATACTCAGAAAGATCGATCTGGCCGAGTTCGGACATCTAACCAGGGAAGAGGCGATTAAGGGGTTCAGGGAAAGGATATCCTATTACCAATCTATTGAGGAACCTCTTGAAAGGGAAAAGAATTACATCAGGCTGGATTCCCTCCACAACAAGGTCATAAGTGAAGAACACTCAGATAGCATTCCCTACTACGAACAGATCAGGGACTTCCTGGTCACAAACACTGTAAAGAACCTTTACCTTATTCGTCACGGCGAAACATACTTTAACCTGGAAGACCGCATCGGCGGAGACTCGGATTTGACCGAAAAAGGCCGGACCCAGGCCAGGGCGCTTGCTGAGTATTTCAGAAAGAAAAGAATCCCTTTAATATTCACCAGTCAGAAAAAACGGACACATCAGACCGCTTCGCCCATTAAAGAAGCCCAGGAAGACTGTACCATCATCCCCCTGGCAGAGTTCAATGAGATCGACAGCGGAATCTGTGAATGTATGAGTTATGAGAAAATAAGATCACAAATGCCAGAAGTGTACGGTGAAAGGAAAAAGGACAAGTACAATTATATCTATCCGGAGGGAGAAGGATATGTCACCATGCAGGAGCGTATAATCCGTGGCATCAAAAAAGCCCTGTACCTGAGCAACCCCTCGGACAACATTATGATTATCGGCCACAGGGCCGTAAACCGTTTGATCCTTTCACACTTTATGTTTCGCAGAGAGGAAGACGTTCCCTTTATCTACATTCCTCAGGATAAGTTTTACTACATTTCCACCACGCAAAACAAAAAACTTTTTCAATTAAAAAATTCAAGTAAATTTTACGCCTTGTCAAAGGAATAAATACATTTTGCGTCAAGTTATTTTTATATTATGTTGTTTCTCGCTGTACATAAGCCCTCACAAGTTTTGCTTCATCATAGCTTACGGCACCTTCGGAATGTTCAACAACAGGGCCGGTGTTCCATGTCTTGAGAGTCAGGAACAGTTCCTCGATTGTGTTTCGCTTTGCGGGATCAACGAGGCGGTCTATTTCGATATTACGGCCGTCTCTTATCAGGTTTTCAAGATGTCCTGTGATAGTAGAAGTTGCAAGATTGCGTTCCTTTGCAATTTCATTAATTGAAAGCCCTTTATTGAAAAGGTCATAGGTCTTTTCGATTGTTCCCGCTTTTACCTTTTGCGGTGACGTGCTGGCCCGCCTGAATGACGTAGTCGGGCAGGCAGGCATGGTAACGGGCTTTCTGTCAGGAACTGAAATGCCGGGATTTTCATCAAGATGCGCCTTTATCTCCTCTGTAAAGTCAGCACCGTATCGCTCAAGTTTGGTGTCTCCGACACCACTGATGGATTTCATATCAGTCAATGTTGCGGGATAGTAAATGCACA
>CAKKPF010000286.1:0-14132 GCA_919901575.1 Candidatus Brocadiaceae bacterium | reverse complement strand
TGTCAGAAAATATTATGTACGGAGGTACCTTGTGTTCTTCGGCAAGTTTCTTTCGAAGAACACGAAGCCTGTCAAAAAGGATCTCATCATAAGGCTCAAATCCACTGGCTTTGAACGCTTTGGGTTTTTTTCTTATCTCTTCTCTTTTTAATCCCTCGAGTATTTCTTTACCATATAGTATATCCGAACCTTTCTTGGTCAGCATTAACACCGGGTACTGGCCGCCATCCTGTACGATAGCATCCTGTGCCAGGAGTTCATCAACAATGAATTGCCAGTGTTTCTTTTCTTTGTGCTTACCGGCGCCGTAAGTCTTAATCTCGTTATGTCGAAGTTCACGAATACGTTTTGTATCAGCTCCGGATACGATATCAACGATGTGCCTGATTCCAAAATACTGGCCGGTTCTTGATATGGCAGACATTACTATCTGAGCATCAATCGTTATATCAACCTTCTCAACATTTCCCACACAAATATCACATGCCCCGCAATTTTCATTAGAATAATTCTCACCAAAATATTCGAGAAGCTGTCTGCGCCTGCAAACATTATGTGAAGCATACTTGACCGTCTGATTCAGTTTTTCCATGGCGATTGACCGCTCATTATCGTCAGGCATCTGATCTATGAAATATCTGATCTTAGGGATATCCTGCCTGCCGAAGAAGAGGAGGCAATTAGCAACTTCTCCATCGCGTCCTGCACGCCCTGTTTCCTGATAATAACCTTCTATGTTTTTTGGCAAATCAGCATGGATAACGAAGCGTACATTTGACTTATCTATTCCCATGCCAAATGCAATTGTTGCCACAATTATAGTAACCTTATCCCGGCTGAACGCCTCCTGGTTTCTCTTGCGTTCCTCTGTGGCCAGTCCGGCGTGATACGGCAGAGCGCTGATGCCATTATCCACCAGAAACTCAGTTAATCTGAAAACAGAATCACGTGTAGTGCGGTAAATTATGCCAGGTTCATCCGCATGCGCTTTGAGGAATTCCAGTATTTGTGATTCCACCCCAATCTTGCTTTTTACCTGATAAAAGAGATTCTGCCGATTGAATGATGCGCGGATTACATATGGAGACCTTAGTCCGATCTTGCTGATAATGTCTTCCTGAACTCTTGGCGTGGCGGTTGCCGTAAATGCTGTTATCGGGATGTGCGGAAAGGCTTGAGTAAGACCGGAGAGGCTCAGATAATCAGGGCGGAAATCGTGCCCCCATTCGGAAATACAATGCGCCTCGTCTATGGCAAAAAGAGATATGGGAATAGTTTTCAGAGTTTCGAGGAAACTCGGCATCGCAAAACGTTCGGGTGCAATGTAAAGCAGTTCTAAGTCATGGCTTTTCAATTTGTGGTATACAGAGGACATCTCTTGCGGACTCAAAGAGCTGTTTATGAAAGCTGCAGATATTCCGTTCTCAATGGCCGCATCAACCTGGTCCTTCATCAGGGAGATCAGTGGACTTATAACAACCGTAGTCCCTTTCATCATTTTGGCAGGTAATTGATAACAGAGCGATTTCCCTCCCCCTGTAGGCATCACGGCAAAAACATCTCTCTTGTCAAGTATGTTCCTGATTATAGTTTCCTGATTAGGCCGAAATGCCTGGAATCCAAAGACTTTTTTAAGTGTGTTATGCATAGTCATGATTTTATGACATCTGTATCACATGTCAAGAATAGAAATGATAAGTTTACTTTAACCTAAATTGAGCGATTTTGTAGCCGCAACCTTGAGGTTGCGAAACTTACGTAGCACCATCAAATGTTGAGAAACGCAGGCTAAAGCCTTCGGCTACAATGGTATACAATATAAAATCGCTCAATTTAGGTTTAAATTCTATTTGATTTGATTCTGAAATAAGAATACAATCTCTGCTAATGAAATTATAAATGTTATATCGTAATACTAAGGAATGAAACTATATGTCGGCAAAAACATTAAAAACAAACGATTCATTCTTATTTAACAAGCGATCCCAAAATTTGCGGTGGTTGAAAAAAAGGTTGTAAAAAAAATAGAAGAATTTGTAAAAGCTTTGAAAAGAGACAACATAAATGTCGTTAAAGTAATCCTGTACGGGTCAAGGGTATCCGGTAAAGCTCATGAATACAGCGATATTGATGTTGTTATCGTATCCCCGGATTTTGGGAAAGACAGATTTGAAGAGGGAGTGCGGCTCTTCAAAATTGCCTGCGAAATAGACTCTTTGATTGAACCTGTGCCGATCTCTCTTGAATCCTATGAAAAAGATACCTGGATTCCTCTGATATATGAAATCAGGGTAAATGGAATAGAGTCAGAGGCTGCATAACTTGGCAGAAAGTCTTAACCATGTACGAAACGTTTTGGTTCAATCTGAAAAATTGAACCAAAACTAGACAAAGGCAAAGTTGTATTCGAAGGCACACTTGATGAGCTAAGGCAAGAAGGGAATATACAAAAACTGTATTTGACCTGATTGTTAAACAAAGTGTGCAAAGATTGATGAATGGTTTGTTGACATGGGTGAGTGGAGTAGTTATAAATTTATAGTATGCAGTAGACAGAAAAAACAATCTGCCTATCGATTACAATTTTCTATTGCCGTTGGAGGCAAGCTATACAGATGGAAACAAAAGGAATAGAATCTATAGCCGAGGGGCTTAAGCTTACAAAATCTGAAAGGGAAGCTCTACTAGAATTAATTACAGATATTAAATCATCCTGGCCTGATGCAAAGTTCAAACTATTCGGGTCCAAGGTAAAAGGTATTGCAGATGAAGAGTCTGACCTGGATATTTTAATAGTCCTTCCATGTGATATCACGGACGAGATAAGGCGGCAGATAGTACATAAGGTTTTTGAAATAAACATTACATTTGAATCAAACATAAGTCCCCTGATAATGGCAGAAAAAGAATGGGGGAGTCCTCGCTTTTCTCTACTTCCAATTCATGCTTTTATTGAGGAAGAGGGTGTTCCTTTATGAATGAAGAAAAGGAATTAAGAGAAATTGTCAGTTACTGGGTTAAGAAATCAATGGATTCTCTTGATGCAGCAGAGGATGAACTAAAGGCTGGTCGCCTTTCTTTCTCAGTAAACAGAATCTATTATGCGTGTTTTTATATTGTCACCGCAGTCTTGTTGCAGGAGAAACTTCGTTTCAAAAAACATTCCGGGGTTAGAGCCGCATTTCATAAACATTTTGTTAAGCTGGGCTTGATAAGCCGTGAACATGGTCAACTTTATGATGAATTGTTCGAGGCACGACAAAGAGGTGATTATATTGAACTTGTCAGTTTTGAGAAGGAAATAGTAACCAAATGGTTTAACCAAGCAATGGAATTTGTTGAAACAGTTAAATTATTATTAAATGATTAAAGTGAAATAAGATACTTTCCTTATTCTTCTAAATATGTATTGCCTTGCCTTCAATAGCATGAAAGGCTTCGGCGAATACTTCTGAGAGTGTGGGGTGCGGGAATATGTTGGCGCTGACTTCCAGGTTTGTCGCCTCCAGATTCATGGCAAGTGACATGCCGCCTATCAATTCTCCAACTTCATGGCCTATCAGGTGCACGCCCAGGATCTCGCCGCTTGACGCATCGGTTATGACTTTTATGAAGCCTTCCTCTCCTTCACCCATTATATGAGTCTTAGAGTTAGCCATGAATGGGAATCTGCCAATCTTTACATCGTAACCTTCCAATTCCGCCGCTTCCTGACTCATGCCAACGCATGCGACCTGTGGATTAGTATAAGTTACACTCGGAATCGTGTTATTATTTATTGGCGGGAAGTCCTTACCGGCAATATTGTGCGCAACGAGCAGGCCCTGTGCAGATGCCAGGTGGGCAAGCAAAGGCTGGCCGCTGACATCGCCGATTGCATAAATGCCGGGCTGGCTTGTCTGCATGTTCTCATCTACGTTTATGAACCTTCCATTAAATTTAAGATTAAGTTCCTCCAAACCTGAATCTTTCGTTTCAGGCGTTCTGCCCATGGCAAGCAGGACTTTTTCACTTTGAAGTGTTTCTGTGTTTCCATCATTCCTCTTAACCGTTGTCTCAACTGTATTCCCTTTTATTTCAATCCCCTCAAGGGCAGTTTGGGTAAGGAAGTTGACGCCTTTCTTCGAAAGGCTCTTTCTCAATGCGCTTCCTACATCTTTGTCGTTTGTCGGAAGGATTTCGTCCATCATTTCAATCACGGTTACCTTGCTTCCAAGCGCATTGTAGACATAAGCGAATTCTACCCCTATTGCGCCTCCCCCAATAATCAGGAGTGAAGCCGGTATTTCTTCTAACTCAAGTATATCATCACTCGTTAGTACTTTATTTTTATCATAGGGTAAGCCTTTAAAAACTAAAGGAGCAGAACCGGTAGCGATGACGATGTTCTTTGCCGAAATTTCCTCTTTGATTTTGTCTCCTTCCTTGACCAGGACTTTTTCAGAAGATGCTATCTGGCCAGTGCCCTTTAACAGGTCAACCTTGTTTTTCTTGAGCAGGTGTTCGATGCCGCCGAATAATCTGCTTACGACCAGGTTCTTTCGCTTGTGGAATTCACTGAAATCTGCACTAACGCCTTCTGTAACCACACCATACTCTTTGCTCCTTTTGCATAATTCGTATAGATGGGTAGATTGGATCAGGGCCTTTGTGGGTATACAACCTCTGTGCAGGCAGGTCCCTCCGACCTTATCCCTTTCTACCAGTCCTACGCTCAGTCCCAATTGTGATCCCTTAATCGCCGCAACATAACCGCCGGGTCCGCCTCCAATAATTAATAAGTCATAATTTTTCATAATATGACACTTACTAAGCAAAAATGGGTAAATACTATCAATGTAAATTGCAATCCCCCATTCCCCCTTTAAATAAAGGGGGATTCAGAGGGATTTATTGTTCGCACTAATATGTAATTTCTGTAGGGTGCTGAGAATTACGTTTATGTACTACTGTACCTTTTCCACTTTAGCGGCGCAGGTTTTGTATACGGGCATCAGGTTTGAATTGCCGTTTGTACGTGAGGCGCTGCATGGATCTTTTGTAAGTAAGTTTGCCGGAGCGCTTATGAAGTGGAATGGAATCCAGACTTGTTTCGGCATTACACGGTTTGTTATATTGGCTGCAAGAGAAATCCTGCCGCGTTTAGTCGTTATCCTGACCATTTCTCCATCTTCTATCCCTGCCTTATCGGCATCTTCTTGTGATATTTCTACAAATGGATAAGGCTGTTTTTGTACGCTTCCCTTCGCCCTGTGAGTCATGGTGCCGCTGTTAAAGTGATAAAGAGTGCGTCCTGTGCTGAGAATAAACGGGTAACTCTTGTCTGTTTTTTCAAGAGATGGTTTGTTTTCTGTTGTGGAAAATGTCGCTTTTCCATTTGGGAATTCTTTCTCGTATAGAAATTTTGTACCCGGGTGATCAGCCTTTGGACATGGCCACTGTATTCCACCGCTTTCTAGTCTGTAATAATTAATCCCTGCAAAGTTTGGTGAAACCTTCCTGATTTCCTCCCAGACGGCTTCCGGTGAACTGTAATTCATTGGATAACCCATAAAAGTAGAAAGTTCAGAGATTATGTTCCAGTCTGCTTTTGCCTTGCCCGGTGGTTCAACACTCTTTTTTATCCTCTGTACCCGTCTCTCAATATTAGTAAAGGTTCCATCCTTTTCAGCAAAGCAGGCGGCCGGTAGTATTACATCTGCATATTGAGCCGTATTTGACATAAATATATCCTGTACTATCAATAGCTCAAGATTATTTAATGCCTTCTTTACTTTTGTTGTATCTGGTTCGCACATCAGGGGATCAGCGCCCATAACGTACATTGCCTTGACCTTTCCTTTCTCTGCGCTATTAAACATCTCCCTGATTTGCAGGCCTCTGTTTTTGGGTAACGAGGTTTTATAAATCTTCTCAAATTTCTTGCGAACTGTACTTTCAGAAACAAGCTGAAAATCTGTATAGAAATCAGGTAAAGCTCCCATGTTGAAGGCGCCCTGACCGTTGTTCTGTCCCAGGAGCGGGTATATCCCTGCGCTTTCCCTGCCTATATTACCTGTAAGCAGGGCAAGGTTTACGAGGCTTTTTACATTATCAACCCCAGACCTGTGTTGTGTTATACCATTTCCATATAATATTATAGCGTTCTCTGCATTGGCATAGATTCGGGCGGCTTCCCTGATTGCTTCCTCTGATATACCGGTTAGTTTTACGGTTTTCTTAATATCATCTTTTGCAACTGCATTTTTAAGTGTGTTAAACTTTTCTGTCTTTTTTTCTATGAACTTTTCATTATGGAGTCCCTCCTTGATAATTACGTCAATCATGGCGTTGATGAGAGCGGTGTCTGTTCCGGGTTGAATATTTAAGAAGGTCTTTGCTTTCTTTGCCAGCCATATCTTGCGTGTGTCAGCTACAATCAGTGTTTTACCATTGCGCACGGCCTTCTTTATCTCAAGCCCTATTATGGGATGCGACTCCGTAACATTAGCTCCAATCACAAATATAACTTCGGATTTTGAGATTTCCTCGATTGAATTTGTTGTAGCGCTCAGGCCAAAAGTACTTCTCATGGCGGTTAAGGTTGGGGCGTGGCACTCTGTTTCTGACTGGTCAATATTATTAGTACCGATTGCGGCCCTTGCGAATTTCTGCATCAGATAATTCTCTTCGTTCGTACACCGTCCTGAACTTATAAATGAAATGGAATCTGATCCGTGTTTTGATTTAATACCTTTCAATTTTTCTGAAATGACACCGTATGCCTCTTCCCAGCTTGCCTTTTCGAGGTTTCCATTCCTTCTTATCATGGGGGTGTCAAGCCTGTCCGGATGGTTTATGAAGTCATAGGCAAATCTGCCCTTCATGCACAGGTTACCGTTGTTTGGCGTAGACCCCACTTCCGAGGTTATTTTATTTATTCCCTGATGATTGACATGGATGTCAATCTGACATCCGATACTGCAGTAGCCGCATGTTGATCTGACTTTCCTGGTCTGGTAAGGACGCCCTTTGCCGGTTGCCTGTTTCTCTCGTATTGCGCCTACCGGACACGTGGATACACATTGACCACAAAAGACACATGGGCCGTCCAGCATTGACTCACCAAAAGGCGTAGCAACCCACATTTGGAATCCTCTGCCTCCAAACTCTATTGCGTGTTCCTGCGTTACTTCATCACATATCCTTACACATCTACCGCATCTTATACACTTAGGCGTTTCTCTGTAAATAAGCTCGTTTCTGTCATGGAGTTCTCCGCCTCTTTTCTCCTCACTCCTGAATCTTTCTCCCTTGATGCCCATAGAATATGCGACATCCTGAAGCTCGCAGCAACCTGTAGCTTCGCAGGTCATACAGTCAAGTGGATGGTCTGACAGGATATATTCCAGGACACCTTTCCTCGTCCTGCGTACATTCTCAGATTCTGTATTTACGACCATGCCTTCACTAATTTTGGATATGCATGATGGCAGTAGCTGCCTTGCCCCTTCGACTTCGACCAGACACATTCTGCATCCACCGTATGGATCGAGACGTTTATCATAGCAGAGAGTAGGAATCCAGATATCGTTTTCCCTGGCTACTTCGAGTATAGTCTTGCCTGGCTCAGCCTCATAAGTTTTATCGTTAATGGTTAGTTTAACCGTTTCCATTTAATAGAAATTGCCTTTCTGTTAAGTTATATTTTCCAAAGTTTACGTGAAAAAAGAAAGCTAATTTTACAAAAACAAACAAAGAATGCAAATAAAACATTTGCAATGTATTTATATATATAATGTTATGTCAAGAAATTAAGGATATAAGCTAGGCAGATTTATTTGCTTGAAATTAGGGAACTAATCAGGCATATTCTATGTTGATTATTACACGTATATAGCAATTTAGATTTATATGAAATTTAGTCAATATTTATATTTTTAAGAAGAAGGAGCGGACTTATGAAGCGTATGGGATTTTTAATGATTGCTGTCGTTATTGTATTTTTGTTAGCGGCTTTTAACTCTGGCAATGCGATATTTGCCAACAGTTGTTGCGGTGTCAAGGAAAAGGAAGATAAAAAGGAATGCAATACGGACGATGCCAAAGGATGTGTTAAGGGCGTTTCAACCGATGAAAGTTCCGGTAATGTGTGTCCGGTCTGCGGAAAGGCTGCAGACAGCGAGGGCAAACAGGTAGATGTTGAACATGATGGAAAGACCGCTCATTTGTGCTGTGAGGGTTGTGCAAACGCATATAACGCAAACCCTGATAAATATTCAAAGTCAGAGTCAGAAAAGCCCGGTCAGAGCCATCGAGAACAACCCAAAGAGAGAAAACAACGTGGAGAAGGGTATTATTAGTAAGCCGTAATGTGGTATAAAAAGGTATTAAAAAAAGGCGTTCCTGTATTAGTCAGATGCAGGAACGCCTTTTTTGTTTGTCATTTTAATTTACAGGTTTCGCATTGTGAGTTACAGTAAACGAAGGATGTCATAATCATCACAAATTGGATACGATCCTTATCATTATCCACAAAAAAAATTCCTTTCGTGTCTTTTCGTATATTTCGTGGTTTTTTCTGGAATTCCTATACATTCAGATTAAATCTTAGAAAATGCTTGCGGTTTCTGATACCATTTTGTAATGGAAATCCCGGATTTAAGAAAAGAGATTGTAAATTCGATAAATAAGGGAGGGAAGATAACGTTTGCTGATTTTATGGGATTAGCTCTTTATCATCCCGAATATGGATACTACACCTCAGGGAAGGAGAAGATAGGTAAAAAGGGCGACTATTACACAAGCTCAGATGTTCATCCCGTATTTGGTGAACTTATTGCCAGACAGATGGAACAGATGTGGCGGCTCATGGGAAGCGGCCAGTTTACGGTAGTAGAGATAGGCGCCGGTAAGGGCTGGCTCTGTCATGACATAATTAATTTTGTAAAAAAAGAATTCCCTGAATTCTTTGAGGAGGTTGATTATAAAATAGTAGAGATAAGCCGGAATCTTATTGAGAGACAATCTGATACCTTGAAAGGGTTGGAAGACAAAGTATCGTGGGAATCTTTATCTGAAGACGGTTTTTCGTTTGAACCAGTAGAAGGATGCTTTTTGTCAAACGAATTTGTTGACTCTCTTCCGGTACACCAGGTGATAATAGAGGATAATTGCCTGAAAGAAATATATGTAACGATTGAAAACGATGAGTTTTGTGAGGAGGTAGACGAGCTATCGAATCCGGTATTGGAAGACTATTTTAAAGAGTCGAAAATAAGCTTAAAAGAAGGGCAAAGGGCAGAAGTAAACCTGAAAGCGCTGGATTGGGTAAGAAATATATCCCGTTACTTGAAGCGTGGCTTTGTTATCACTATAGACTATGGACACCTTGCCGAAGACCTTTATTCTGAAGAGAGGCACAGAGGGACATTGATGTGCTATTACGGGCATACGACAAGTGAGAATCCTTACGAAAGAGTCGGTAGTCAGGATATAACGACTCACGTAAATTTTAGCAGTTTAATGCAGGAAGGAAGCAGATATGGGTTAAGCATAACCGGCTTTACCAGACAATCAAACTTCTTAATAGCGCTTGGCATCCTCAATAAGATGAATGAGGTGCAGGGAGATATTAGTAAGCTCCTGACAATGAAAACCCTTTTCCTGCCGGGCGGGATGGGAGACGTATTTAAGGTCTTAATCCAGCATAAGGGAGTAGATAAACCGGAATTAATCGGTTTAAGGAGTATGGCCGAACCTGGACTTGCGAGGGAGATTGAGGGAGATTGATTTGGGATTCCCGCCCGGCCAGGCCGTTCGCCAGCCCGACGTGCATTCTGGCGGGGACGGGTACGATTGTTGATTGATGATTGAAGATTTATGTGTCGCTCCTGAAATTATACCTCCGGTGTATTTGGCCTTTTAGGATAAAGCTTTGTGTACTGGTTTGCGGTGAACTATTTCTTTTCCGACTCGTTCGGGTTATGGATTGCTGAAGCCACAGAAAGATTCTCCCTGAAACATTATTTTCAATTGCAGAATTAAATATCAGAATTTGTTTATAATTCTTTTAGAAAACCTATCTATTTTATGTTAGACTGCAAACCATTGTTCAAAACCCTGTAAATTAAAAATGAAAAAGAATCTTAAACTATACGGAATTATAATATTTGTAGTAGCTATTGTAATACTTTCAATAAGTATTACAAACTTCCAGAAACAATCTACCTTGTTGCGGGAGGAGATATTCGATAAATGCGAGATGATTGCCGTCGAACTTAAGCACACGAGAGAATACCTGGCAGAAACAATAGCAATTGCAAATTTGCAGCATCATAAAGAGGCCAGAAGACTCATGCCGGCAATGGCCGGAAATGAAATCGGCAAAAAGTTTTATAATGCAACAGGTTATCAACTAAGACAAATCAGTTCAAAATATAGAAACCCTAAAAACAAACCTGACAAATTTGAACAAATAGCCCTGACTGAATTCGAGAAAGACAAGAACCTATCTGAATATAAAGGTGTTGATAAGATAGATGGTAAAAAAGTACTGAGATATCTCATTCCCCTCTACATAGAGGAGGCGTGTCTTAAATGCCACTCTGCAAAGGAAACCGTACCGGAATTCATACAGGAAGATTATCCCGAAGACAAGGCCACGGATTATACGTTTGGAGACCTGAGAGGCGCTATCTCGGTGGCGGTTCCCATAGACAAGGCCGAAGCTGAAATCAAAGGGCACCTGATTCATATGACCATTGTAACTACTATAGGGATGGTATTCCTGGTAACCTTTGTTACTATTGTAATGAATATTACGATTAGGAATACAGATAAAAAGAAATTAAATTAGTGAAAGGAACTAATTAAGCTACAATGAAACCACGCATAGAAATCCTGGACAAGCTAAGACCACACGTCTTTAAAACATTATCAGCACATTATCAATCCTTAGATAACTGCAAATACGCGGACTTAAGACTCGGAATCAGCGAATTCAAATCAGCCACTTCTGAAAACGGACAATCCAAGGACGTAATGGACGATTATGATGCCTCGTTCGGTATAAGGGTTATTGCAGGCGAAATGTCGTCCTGGGGATTTTATGGCCAGTCCCTGGGGAAAAACGATTTAAAGATTAAGGAAATAACCAGCCTGATTATAACCGGTATAAATATAGCCTATGAGCGGGCAATGGCCAACGCAAAGAGAAAGTCAGAGTTTAAAAAGAAAGCCGATTCACTAACAGAAGTCAGGCTTGCAAAGATTAAGGTTTGTCAGGATACGGTACCTGCAGATTTCGAAATAGACCCGCGAAAGATTTCCCTGCAGAAGGTGTTAAAGACCAGTATGAACGTTTCCAGGCAAATGAAGGAGCTTGATTCATCTGTACTATATACGGCTGCCAGGATAAAGACCGGCATTACGAGGGAATTATTCTGCAGTTCAGAAGGCGCAAATATAGACCAGTCATTGCCGATGACACAGGGTGTTGTCTATGTGTCTGCGCAGAAGGGAGAATCAAGCCCTGAAGTCTGTTATGATTACCTTGGTGATTTAAGAGGATGGGAAATAATTGAAGGCAAAAACTGCTATAACCTGAGCTTTCTTGATTTTGCACTTGAGAGAACAAATGACACAATTGAACTTTCAGGCGCAGAATTTCTTAAAACAAGTAAAGGTGAAGTTGTTGTTGTAACCGACCCTCACTTTAATACACTGCTCGTACACGAAATAGTCGGGCATCCTACAGAGTCAGACAGGGTATTAAAGATGGAAACTGCCTACGCAGGCAGGTCCTGGCTTTATAAGAGCCGGGAGGAAAACCAGATAGGCAACCGGATAGCATCACCCCTCGTAAACGCATTCTCAGATCCTACCGTGATGGGATATGGATATTATAAATACGATGCAGAAGGCACGCCCGCCAGACGCATAGATGTAATCAAGGATGGTGTTTTAAAGACTTTTCTGAATGGAAGGGAAAGCGCCGCAATCCTTGGACATGAACCTAATGGTTCGATGCGGGCAACTACTTCCGCAATGGTACCAATAGTCAGGATGACAAATACCGCCTTTGTCCCCGGCAAGAAAAACCCGAAAAGCATAATCAAAGAAGTAAAGGATGGATATTACATCGTTAACCACAGAATACCATCCATAAGCGAATCCAGAGAAAACTTCAGGATTTCTGCCAACAAGGTTTATAAGATAGAAAATGGTAAACTTGTAAAATTGTACAGAGGCGGCGGCATAATGGCAAATTCAAAAGAGTTTCTTATGAGCGTTGATGCCGTGGGAAATGATTTCAAGATGTATCCCATACCAAATTGTGGAAAGGGACAACCGATGCAAATCATGAGAGTCGGAAACGGTGGGCCAACACTTCGGGGCAAGGCAAGGCTGGCCGGTTGTTGAATCTTACTCCTTTTCCTATCGTGGGCAATGTCATTATTTTAAGACGTAGTGGAAACCTTTAGGTTTCCATGTCCATAGTGAGCTTACAAAAATGTCAACATGAATATCGGCGTTAACGCCCCATGGTGTACCACTGGATTTAGCGCCAGAGGCGGATCTGCCTTGGGCACGACCTTCCGAAAGGAAGGAACAGCAACTATCCCCGCTTTCGCCCGCCAGAATGACATTGCCCGCCCGGATGAATCCGTTCGGACGGGTCGGGCTGGCAGGGAATCCAGAAAATTTCTATTTGTAATTTTTTGCGAAGTAAAACCAAGAAGTCAGCAACGAAGGAAGCTAAGTTCTAATGATAAAAACCGAAGACCTGCGAACTGCCGTAAACGATGCACTTAAATACATAAAAAAGAATAAGGACGTTATCGATGCAGAGGTATTTGCATCGTGGAATGACCTTATAACGATAAGGCTTAATTACACTTCCGATATCCCCTGTAATGGAGTTCACGAACCAAAGTCCATCCAATCATACGGACTCGGGATACTGGCCACATTCAAGAGAGGAAACAGAATCGAAGTAGGGTTTGGATCAGTCACAAACGATTTGACAAAAGAAGGAGTTCTTGAGGCCCTGGCAAAGGCAAAAAGAAACATGGTATATGATCCGGATTTCAAAACACTACCTGAGCCAATCGATAAGCCATCCTTAAAAAACTATCACGACAAATGTGTCATGAAAATCAGCGGAGAGGATACCGTTGATTTAGGATGGACGGCGCTTGACGGCACTCTTAAAGCCCTTAATGATAGAGGACACAGGAAATCAATCATTATCGGCGGAGACGTTACCATCCTGAGAGAAAAAATGGCCATAAAGACTACGAAAGGGATAGACGACTTTGACGAAACCACCAGTCTTACTGCAAATATAACCGCGATGATAGAGAACAAAAACGTCAAGGGTACAGGATGGAGTATGGGAACTCATCTTAAAACCTTTAAGCCGGAAGCAGCAGGAATAGAAGCGGCAGAGAGTGCAATGAGGACGATTGGCGGAAGGAAAATTAAGTCAGGAAGGCACAATGTGATTTTTGGAAATCAGCCCCTTACTGACATTGCTTCAAACGTCCTGATGCCATCATTAAACCTGGCATCGGTCAATGCCTCCAACACATCATTCCTCGGAATGCTCGGGCAGGAAATAGCATCTCGTAACTTAAACATATACGATGACGGCGCCATAAAGGGGGAAATCGGTAGTAAAAAGATAACTTGTGAGGGCATACCAACCGGAAGAACTGACCTGATCAAAAATGGCACACTTGTAGGCTTTCTGTCGAATAATTACTACGCAAAGAAGTTCAAAAACAATCTGTACAATCCAATACCAAGGAACGGTTTCAGATATTCAACAAATGACAGGGATTATAGAAACAAGACAGGCATATCTCCGACAAACGTGATAATAGAAGGAAATAGAGAGACCACCAGGGATAACCTGCTTAAACAGGTAAACAATGGCGTTTACATAGGCAGGATATGGTACACCTATGCAATCAATGGGTTAGCCATGGGTGACTTCACGAGCACTATAATAGCTGATTCTTTTTCTATAAAGGATGGAAAGATTGCCCGTCCTTTAAAACCCAACACAATCAGGATAAACACAAACATAAAACACATATTTAACAACATAATCGGAATCTCAAAGAAAAAGAGGTCTACATTGGTGT
>CAKKPF010000285.1:12195-14010 GCA_919901575.1 Candidatus Brocadiaceae bacterium | reverse complement strand
TGCCTGGCAAGCAAAAGGTGAATACGACAAGGCGATAGAGTATTATGAGAAGGCGTTATCAGTTTTAAGTGTGAAATTGGGCAATGAACACCCAGACACAAAATTAATAGAAACTAATCTAAGTCTTGCAAAAAAAGAAAAGCTAGAGTCGAAATAGAACCACTTCTTATCAGTGTTGTCCGGTTAGGTTTTTGCGCGTTTAAATTATTGCCCCAAAGCTGTCATTCCCGCATTCTTTTAGCGGGAATCTAGGATAAACGGGCATTTAGATACCCGATAAAGGCATTCGGGTATGACAAAAGCCACGCATGCAAAAACCTAACCGGACAACACTGACTTCTTATAATATAAATCAATCCTTGCTTATAAAAGGGTTCAAGTCCTAATGACTTAACTATTAAATAATGTTATCGTTTCTGCTATAATTCACACGTCACTGAATTTATGAGGGCAGGACTTGGGGCAATAAAAGGTGGTTTTTTGATCTTGCTTAAGTAAGAAACTTTTTTTCTATGGAGAATATTCATGGCATTGTTGAGCCTGCAGGAAGTAAGCGTCCGTTTTGGAGGACCATTTATCCTTGACCGGATAAGTTTACAGATAGAGCGTGGTGAGAGAGCTTGCCTACTTGGCCGAAACGGTGCGGGGAAGTCAACGTTACTTAAACTGATCAATGGGGAGTTTATGCCTGATTCGGGAGATGTTGTTCGGCAAAAAGGACTCCGCACCGCGTATCTTTCGCAGGAGATTCCAAGAGACTTACATGGTACCGTATTTGATATTGTACTTGGTGGTCTGAGAGATCCGAATCGGAGTAAGCCGCAAGATGTAATTGATCACGATTGGGAAAAACGTCATCAGGTAGAAAAGGCGATTTCGCTGATACAATTGGATGCGGATTCAGAATTCCAGACACTATCCTCAGGTCTGAAACGGAGGGTACTACTTGCCAGGGGCTTGGTTTGCCAACCTGAGATTCTGCTTCTCGATGAGCCCACAAACCATTTGGATATTGCATCGATTGATTGGTTGGAAGGGTTTCTCCTGCGTTATAAAGGGACAATATTCTTTGTAACCCATGACCGTATGTTTTTAAAGAGAATAGCCAATCGCATCATAGAGCTTGATCGCGGCAAGCTTTTCGATTGGGCGTGTGACTATCAATCATTTCTGTTACGTAAGCAGGCATTATTGGATGCTGAGGAAAAACAGCGGGCAGTCTTTGATAAGAAACTGGCCCAGGAAGAGATATGGCTGCGGCAGGGGGTTAAGGCCAGACGCACACGAAATGAGGGACGGGTACGGGCACTGGAAAAGATGCGTGCAGTCCGGAGGGAACGACGCATGGTAACAGGCACGGTGCGGATGACGACCCATGAGACTGAACGGTCCGGCGCAAAGATCATACAGGTGAAAAACCTGGGTTACGGGTATGATGATACATCCGTTGTTAAAGATTTTTCTACAACTATCATGAGGGGGGATAAGGTAGGTATTATCGGCCCGAATGGTTCGGGTAAAACCACACTCTTACGTCTTCTTCTCGGTGATTTGAGTCCCCGGAAGGGAACAGTACATCATGGCACCAATCTCCAGATTTCCTATTTCGATCAGCTCCGTGCACAACTGAAAGAGGATAAGTCCGTCTATGATAATGTCGGTGAGGGAAACGACTTTATTACCTTAAATGGTAAACAAAGGCATGTTATGGGTTATCTTCAGGATTTCCTCTTTTCGCCTGACCGTGCACGTATTTCTGCCAGTGTTCTTTCCGGTGGCGAAAAGAGCCGGTTGAATCTGGCAAAATTTTTAATC
>CAKKPF010000285.1:0-12185 GCA_919901575.1 Candidatus Brocadiaceae bacterium | reverse complement strand
ACCTTGGCGACGACCGTCTTCTCCTCGCCCGGCTCTTTACCAGGCCTTCAAACGTCCTCGTAATGGATGAGCCAACAAATGATCTGGATATTGAAACTCTGGAACTTCTGGAAGAATTGCTGGTGGACTACACTGGAACACTTCTACTGGTTAGTCATGATCGTGCTTTCCTTAACAATGTTGTGACCAGTACCATAGTGTTTGAAGGAGAAGGGGAAGTGAATGAATATGTCGGGGGATATGACGATTGGCTCCGGCAGAGGAAGCAAGTTGAGAAAGTCTCAAACGGGCGTACTGATGGTGAGCCGGAACTGCCGGAAAAAGAATGTGAACTGCCGCGTAAGCTTAGTTATAAAGAGAAACGAGAGCTCAAAGCCTTGCCAGGGCGGATAGAAGCACTTGAAGCAGAACAAGACCAGTTACATCAAACTATGAGCGATCCACTATTTTATCAGATACATAAAGATGAGATCGTGAGCATAAAGGCCCGATTATCAACCGTGGATACAGAACTGGTTGCTACTTATCAACTATGGGAAACATTGGAAAAGCTGCAGCATTAAATTAAAAGTCGATTCTGCCTTTAATAGATTCAGGATCTATTAAAACATGGTGAACTACATATCAATCAATGACCAGGCATAATCAAAGAAGTTGACTGACATATTAGAAAAGGTATTAGTCGAGGGAAGACTATAACTAAATATTAAGTTTAAGGGTAGGATGTGTGCCATCAATTATCTGTTTGCCTAAATTTATTGAATGATCATCTGCCTCTTCTTCGGTTTCAAAAGCATCTTTACAATAAAATGGTTGTGATTGATAGCCATCGGAACTAAGCTTGCTGATATGAATAGAAGTCATCCATTCATCTTTACCATACGATTTTGCTGATGAAGAATCTAAATCGTAATCTTTATAATGTGTAGACATGATTTTCCCCTTTAATAAATTTGATAATAGTTTAACAACTAGTGAATCCTACCCTATATAATATTCCTGTCAATTAAAAACGCAGATAATAGCAAGGAATAAGGTCGAAGGATTTGGACATAAAGCGGCTGGGAAACAATGAACAAGCCGGAAATAAGGCTATATTTAACCATACTATTCGTGATATACTGTATCTGTTTATATCGGATTGCATAGACGCAGTCTATTTAACTGTTAGCATCTGGGACAATGGAAGGTACGCAAAGCGAGAACTCACAACGCAGCGGCGCCCCACACGTCGGGAAGATAGCTGACAACAGGAAAGGAGCAAGCAATGGGAGACAAGGGTGGCAAGAAAGATAAGGACAGGAGTAAAAAACAGATAACTAGGAAACATGAACAAAAGGCCAAGAAAGCGCAGGATAAGCAAACGAAAAAGACCCCGTAACAGTTTGAGAAATGGAGACATCCCCAAAATTGGAACAGAAGGGGTCGCCTTTCAAAATGACAAATAAAGGAGACGGGTCAAACCTTCATAATTCAATCCATCATTTCTTTTTTCAAACAGGGGCTATCTTTGATTTGATTTCAATAAGAGAAAGACAGCGTCATCAATCTATTAAAATCTAGGGAGCTATAAGGTAAAAAAGTGTAATAGTTGATCAATCTTTAGTAGGAGAAACACTATGAGTAACGACGTACCCGAGGACTACATGACGCCGGATTACCTCAAAAAAGCGTTTAAGACATTCAGAAAGCGCCTCAGACTGATGCGGCTTGATGCCGAGTCAACACTGGGCAGCAGCGCTCTCAGTGGTGGCCGAAAGTCAGGCATTGTCGCTATTCGGCCGCCAAACAATTTCCCTCAAGAGGTGTGGGACAAGCTTGTGGAAATGGGCAAGCTTCGTAATGAAGGAATGGGCCTCTACGAGCCGGTCGAGGATCTCACACCCAAAAAGAAAGGGTCAAACGAAATTTATGACAAATGAGTGTTAGGAAAACAAACTGGCAGAGGTCAGGGGCAGGTCTTGCTTATTGATGTTTATGATTCTCTGTTTATCTCTCCGCTCTCTGCGGTTAAATTATTTTCTTTATGTCTTTTGTTCTAATCTGTGGAAATTAGTGGACACCATACTTAAAGGAGAAAACCTTCACAAAGACTCTAAGCACTTATTTTCAACGTCCTTTCTGATGTCAGATACCGATGCACTCCTTCTGCCGCCTGTCTGCCGCTGAAAATAGCGTGAACTACCAGGCTGGCTCCCAGTTCAGCATCGCCCGCAGCAAAAATACCGGAAAGCCCGGTCATCATATTATCATCCTTTTTAATATTGCCTCTTTTGTCTAACTCAAGCTTCATGTCCATCAGAAGATGGCCATGCTCGCAGTGCTGAAAACCTATTGACAGAAACACAAGATCAGCCGGAATAATTTTTTCTGAATCCGGTTTTTCAGTGTAGGTGCCGCGTGAACCGTCCTCCGGCTTCGTCCAGTCCAGTTCAGCCACCTTAAGCCCGGTCAGAACCCCTTTTTCTCCAATAAATTCTTTTGTCTGGTATTTCCAGTATCTTTCACACCCTTCTTCCTGGGATGAGCTTGTTTTGAATGTTTTAGGCCATTCAGGCCAGGGATTGCAGAGTGGTCGCTCCTCAGGGGGAACATCCTGATAGTAGATATGTGTTACGCTGGCGGCTCCCTGCCGGATGCTTGTGCCAATACAATCTGATCCCGTGTCTCCTCCTCCTATGACAATAACTTGCTTTCCTTCTGCAGTAATTACTTCATTTTCAGGAATAGTATCACCTGCTATTCTACGGTTTTGTTGCGTAAGAAATGGCATAGCGTAATGGACTCCCCTTAAATCCCGCCCGGGGATTTCCAGGTTTCTGGGGATTTGTGCGCCAACACAAATAACAACCGCATCAAAAGACCGTGACAAATACATCCCGGAAAGGTCTGTCCCCACATTAACACGGGTCTCAAAAACAACGCCTTCTTTGTAGAGTTGCTCCAGCCTTCTGTCAAGAATACTGCGGTCTAATTTATAGTCCGGTATCCCATATCGCAACATGCCTCCGATTCTATCATCTTTTTCAAATACAATGACATCGTGGCCTTTTCGAGTCAGTTGTTGCGCCGCCGCAAGCCCGGCAGGCCCGGAGCCTATTATGGCTACACGCTTGCCTGTCTTAATTACAGCAGGCTGCGGCTGTATCCAACCTTCCTCCCAGCCTCTTTCGACAATTTGCTTTTCAATCTGCCTTATAGTGACAGCCTCCCTGTTAATAGATAATGTACAGGCCGGTTCACAAGGAGCAGGGCAAACCCGTCCGGTAAATTCAGGGAAGTTGTTAGTTGAATGCAACAGCGTCAATGCCCGTTTCCAGTGGCGTCGATAAATCATATCGTTCCAATCCGGAATCCTGTTTTTTACAGGGCATCCGTATGCATGGCATGTCGGGACGCCACAATCCATACAACGTCCTGCCTGTTCCTGCAATTCACTGGCAGAAAGATTGCCTTCAAATTCCTTATAATCCTTTATCCGCTCTTTGACAGGACTCTTGACGCCTGCCTGACGGTCAGTCTCGAGGAATCCTGTCGGTTTACCCACGAAATACCTCCTCTGTCGCCAAAACCAGTTCATCGTCACGATGCTCTTTTTGGCGGATACGTTCAAGTGATTGTTTATATTCCATTGGCATAACTTTTACGAATAATGGCAGACGGCTTTCCCAATGATCAAGGATGTCTCTGGCCCTGACGCTTTTAGTATATTTAAAATGCTTTTCCAGCATAGAGTAAAGGATATCTTTGTCCTCCTCTGTCCAGACACTCTCCAGGTCTACCATATCCAGGTTGCATCTCATTCCGAACCATTCGTGCTCATCATAGACGTAGGCTATGCCGCCACTCATTCCTGCTCCGAAGTTGTTACCCGTCTGGCCGATAACCACCACCGTGCCTCCAGTCATGTATTCACATCCGTGGTCACCAACGCCTTCAACAACTGCCGTTGCACCGCTGTTCCTGACAGCAAAACGTTCTCCAGCCATACCATGGAGGTATATTTCACCTCCCGTGGCGCCATAGAGGATTACGTTACCCGCTATAATATTCTGATGAGGTCTGAACGTTGATTCCTGATACGGATTAACTATAATTCTGCCTCCTGACATTCCCTTCCCTACATAGTCGTTTGCATCACCTTCCACACTTATAGTTATGCCGGGCGCCAGAAAAGCGCCAAGGCTCTGTCCGGCAGAGCCTTTAAAATTCAACTGAATTGTATCTTCCGGAAGCCCTACAGATCCAAACTTCCGGGTGACTTCACTGCTTAGCATAGTGCCTACTGTTCTGTTAATATTTCGAATCGGGATTTCTATTACGACAGGTTTCTTTTGAGTCAAAGCGTTTTCAGATAGTTTGATCAATTCATTATCGAGTGAACTGGATAATTCATGATCCTGTTTCCGGACACAACGTAACTCAGTTTTACCGTCTGGGTCAGGGTGTGTTAATAGCGCACTGAAATCCAGATGCCTTGCTTTCCAATGGTTTATAGCCTTTCTGACTTCAATTCTGTCAACACTGCCAACCATTTCATCCACTGTTTTAAAGCCAAGCTTAGCCATATATTCACGCATTTCCCGGGCAATAAAACTAAAGAATCGTTCTACGAATTCAACCTGTCCGCCAAAATTAGAGCGTAAAACCGGATCCTGTGTCGCCACGCCTACCGGGCAGGTATTCATGTGGCATTTTCTCATCAGGATACAGCCTAATGTGACCAGTACGGCCGTTCCAAAGCCAAATTCCTCAGCGCCAAGCAGTGCTGCAATTACAAGATCTCTTCCTGTTTTCAACTGCCCGTCAGTCTGGACAATAATTCTATCCCGAAGCCCGTTGGCCACCAGCGTTTGCTGTGTATCGGCCAGTCCAAGCTCCCAGGGTAAACCTGCATGCATAATGCTGGACCAGGGCGCTGCGCCGGTGCCGCCGTCAAAGCCGCTGATTAAGACCAGGTCAGCTTTGGCTTTGGCTACTCCCGCGGCAACTGTGCCGACACCGACTGCCGAAACCAGCTTTACGGATACCTTTGCTTCAGAGTTGGCGCAATGGAGGTCATAAATTATTTGTTTTAAGTCTTCTATTGAATAAATATCATGATGAGGCGGAGGCGAAATCAGTGAGACCCCGGGAGTTGTGTGCCGCACTCTTGCAATCTCAGCGCTTACCTTGTGTCCTGGTAATTGTCCGCCTTCACCAGGCTTGGCGCCCTGGGCTATCTTGATCTGAATCTCTTCAGCGTTCACCAGATACTCGCTGGTTACACCAAACCGTCCGGATGCAACCTGCTTGATTTTGGAAATTTTCCGATCTCCGTTTGGAAGTGTCTTAAACCGCTCAGGGTCTTCTCCTCCTTCGCCTGAATTGCTTCGGCCTCCAATTCTATTCATTGCAATTGCGATAGTTTCATGGGTTTCCCTGCTGATTGAACCATAAGACATTGCCGCCGTCACAAACCGCTTCATGATATTTTCGACAGGTTCGACTTCACTTATCGGGATCTTGTCACACTCTTTAAATTCAAAAAGGCCTCGTAATGTCGCTAATTTCTTTGTCTGGTCATCAATCAGGTTTGTATATTCTTTGAAGATTCTATAGTCGTTGTTTCGTGTCGCCTGCTGCAGCTTGTAGACTGACTCAGGTGTCCAGAGATGTTTTTCGCCGCCGTATCTTACAGAAAAATAGCCGCCTACATCCAGGAGTTGATCCGGATTACCTGAGAGGGGAAATGCGTTACGGTGCCGCGCATAGACTTCCTGTGCTATTTCCTCCAGACCTATACCGCCTATACGGGAAGCAGTATCACAGAAGTATTCATCAATTACTGATTTCCCGATTCCAACGGCTTCAAATATCTGAGAACCAAAGAAACTTCTGATTGTCGAAATACCCATACGGCTGAACGACTTCAAAAGTCCTTTCTTAATCGCAGAAATGTAGGCATCCATCGCATCTTCCGGATGCTTTTGATCCGGCAGAAGCTCTTGTTCCGCCAATTCTCTAACAGAGCTGAAAGCGACGTATGGACAAATCGCAGTAATTCCAAATGCAATCAAAAGAGAGAAATGCATAACTTCTCTTGCCTCACCTGTTTCAATAATCAGCCCGCATGCATTACGCAGCCCCTTTCTGGTCAAGTGATGATGCAGGCCTGAAACAGCAAGAAGCGATGGAATGGGACAACGTTCTTTGTCTATATATCTGTCCGTCAGGACAAGGATATTAGCTCCATCGGAAATATGCCTTTCCGCTTTTTCAAAAAGAGAGTTCATTGCTGATTTTAAGGCCTCACCTCCCCCTTGTGCAGGAAAAAGGATGTCAATCTTCCTGACCATCAGATCAGGATGATTGGCATTGCGGATACGCCACATATCTGTTGGTGTTAAGATGGGATGGGACAGTTTAATTTGTTTGCAATGTTCAGGTGTTTCTTCAAGCAGTCCTCCTTTCCTTCCGATATAATTCATCAGCGACATCACCAGTTCTTCACGCAAAGGATCAATAGGGGGGTTGGTTACCTGTGCAAACAATTGTTTAAAATAGTGAAATAGCAGTTGAGGCTTGTCGGACAGTACTGCCAGTGCGTTGTCATTTCCCATAGCGCCTATCGGCTCCTGGCCACGGCCGGCCATATGTGAAATTATAACATTAATATCCTCCTCAGTATAACCGAACGCATGCTGCTGTCTCCTTAACACGTCCAAATCAATTTCCGGAACCCTGGACGGATTAAAAAGCCCGCGAAGTTCAATCAGGTTTTCTTTTAACCAGCGCCGGTAAGGCGCCTGTCTCGATACTTTTGCCTTGATTTCGTTATCAGGGACAATTCGGTTTTGATCTAAATCAACCAGAAACATTTTACCCGGTTGTAATCTCCCGCGTTGACGTACTTCCTCTCCCTGGATATCAAGCACACCCGTTTCTGAGGCCATGACAATCATACCATCTTTGGTTACCGTATAACGCGCAGGCCTTAATCCGTTCCTGTCCAGCATGGCTCCAATATAACGTCCGTCCGTAATTACAATGGCGGCAGGGCCATCCCATGGTTCCATAAAAGAGGCATGGTACTCGTAGAAAGCGCGTTTATCTTCACTCATATAATATTTTTTACCACAGGCTTCAGGAACCATCATCATGGCGGTATGCGAAAGTGACCTGCCCGCATTGATCAGCAACTCAAAAACATTGTCAAAGATTGCCGAGTCACTGCCGAATTCATTTTGAATTACCGGTTTGATTTTTTCTATATCATCGCCAAAAAGTTCTGAATTTAGATTCTTCTCCCTGGCTTTCATCTGGTTGATATTTCCCCTCAGGGTATTGATTTCTCCGTTATGCGCAAGGCACCGGAAAGGTTGTGCCAGATTCCAGGCAGGCAGGGTATTTGTGCTGTAACGCTGATGAATAATTGCAAACGCTGATGTAAAACGTGGGTCATTAAGATCGGGGAAAAATACAGGCAACTGGCTTCCAGTCAATAATCCTTTGTAAACAATTGTCTTATGACTAAAACTACAAGTGTAAAACTGGCTGAAATCTTCTTTTACCCATAAAGCGATTTCCTTTTCTATACATCGCCTGATGATGTATAACTTTCTTTCAAAATCAGCGCCTTCTAGTTTGTCGCTTGTTACAAAAGCCTGATGTACTGTGGGCTGTGTTAATCGGCTGAGTTCTCCCAGGGAATCGCCGTTGCTGGGAACATTTCTCCAGCCCAGCAGCAAGCAGTTTTCATCTTCAACAATCTTCTGTACTGCTTGCCTGCATTTTTCAATTTTAGTTTCATCCTGAGGCATAAAGAACATTCCTACCCCGTATTTTCCGGGTTGTGGCAATTCGAGGCGCTGTTCGGTGCATATCTGACGAAAAAAACCATCCTGGATTTGCAACAGAAGCCCGCCTCCGTCGCCGGTGAGTTTGTCGCTTCCAATAGCGCCGCGGTGTTCTAAATTAATAGAAACCTGTATAGCGTTCTTGATGATAGTATGAGTCGGTGTGCCGTCAATATTTGCCACAAAACCAACCCCGCAGGCATCATGTTCATATTTTGGATCGTACAGCCCGGATGGTTCAGGGTATCCGGCCAAATTTACATTTTTAAAATTATTAATCTCTGGCATATCTGGTTTTGTTTCCTTTTGTTACAATGTTATTATTTCACGTAGTAGCGGATGTATTAAGACCTCTGCTCACAATGGAATGAGTATCAGTGACCATGCAGTTACTTTTACCAGCCAGCCATGAACGTGGAAACCACGCTGAGCGTGGAAACCTAAAATGTTTCCGCTACATTCTTTCCAACAAAAATGAATTTTATTCTATCAAGTTTACATTCTGAAGTGTACTTATATTACGGAGATTTAATACAGAAACTGTCAATTAGACGGCGGTTAAGTAAGGAGTTCATCGCTTTAAATCTACTTTTTGAGAAAATATGTGTTTAGTCGCTCAAAACATCTAAGGTGTGTGGGTTAAAGTTGATACTAATTGTGTCGTGCAACACGAAAGTTTAACCACCTTTGACTCCAGATCCTTCAGGTATCTGTACGGAACCCAGCGATAACCCCAATTCACTAACCAGGCGGGCAGCCAGCCGCCAGGGTCCACACAGACGCGAAGTTCAACGTGAGTATTAACAGGATCAATCCTCTTAAGTATCCAGCAGCATTGCAAATATGGAATATGAACTCTGCTTTTAACGTCAGGCGCATTAGGATTCTCGATGAGATTAATATTCACGCGGACTGTTGACTTCTTTGGGTTAGTGGTTATAGTTCGTTTGGCGACGTAATCTCTATCAGCCACCGGCCAAACTCCGTTACAGGCGACATAGATAATGGTTTCCCGCTCATTGACACGTTCAACGTTTCTTGCTTCGAAACATTGGGGCGCCCAGTCCGGCATAATTTCTGTATCGAGAATAACTGATAGATAATCGGATATTTCCCCGCGGAGGATTCCTGTAGATTTGAACTCTAAGAAAATCGTATCTTCGTTGATACGTTTGTGGACGGTGATACCATCTGACTCATAAACGAAGCGCCATTCCTCCTCTCCCGCCTTCAACGGAGTAAAAGCAAACATAATGACTGCTGAAAGAGCCGTTATGGAAGGTAAAAAATGAGGAAGCACCCGCTTTCCGTGCAAGAACCTTTGAATCATCTTTTCGGACTCGCAATAGTATTTATTATCTAGTTCCCATGTTTCTGCGTGGGTATGTATCCGGTCATGCGTTATTGTCGCGCTCATTCTCCGCCCCAACCGGCTAATATCGCAATGGCTCCCACTCAGAGCGTGGGAGCCATGATTATTATTTCAATGAAAGAACAACAAGCCTTATAATAAACCGCTGGCCCTTTCCAATCCGTCCCACAATACTGTTCTGGCATCCAGGAAATCCATTGCGCCGAATCTCAGTAACTCCTGATGATCTTCAGTTTGAGCAAATGGGAGTAAAGAATTCTTTATACCCTCTGCATGTTCCACATCCAACTCAATGTGTGCAGAAAAGAAGAGCACATCATCCTCACTCAAACCGGCGCCCCTGCAACCTTCACGTATGTACGTGTACATCTGCGGCACAATATACTCGGTTCCGGGGCCCATACCTCCAAATGCTTCCAAATAATTGAGGAATCTTATATTCAGATACTTATCTACAAAAAGCTTTGTTTCCGGCAACGGTTTGATTGCATCCAGAACCTTCGGAGATGTATCAATTCCTACAGACCTTAAGAAAGCGCGGAATATTGCAGGATGTGTCCGTTCTGCATTCATGTCCTGATTCGCTTCCTGACGTCCACCATATTCTTCATGAAGATTCTTAATTAACGGTGCCCTCGAGGCTTCATCCGGAGTAATCGCCACCAAAGCTGCCAGGTATCTGGAAAAATGACGTGAAAAGCAATAATACTGTTCGGCAAATAGTTTGACCTGTTTTTTGCTGACCTTCTTATTATTAAACTTCTTCAAATATGAATGTTTCATTGCCGGATGTTCCAGGCAATCCTTCTGCAACTGATCTACAAATTTTCCTGCTGACACTGTCATAACTAATCCCTCCTAAAAAAGTTAAAAGTGTTAATGTTACTACATGTTCGCAAAGCATATACCATCACTAAATATTTTCATACGAAAAGATCTGAGCCACATCGTAACTACCATATTAAGAACATGATATATAAATTACAGAGGTAATTTACAAAAGTTTTACGGATTCGGTCAAAATTATAACATCGCAATATTTGCGTGTTAGCTATGCTGACACGATTAATATAGCGAAATAAATGCGATGTGGTTTAGTGTGAATACCCTGAGACTGCTTATTGGTTACGTATTGATGCGGTTGTATACCCGCATATGCCTCGTAAGGTGCAGGCAGTTTCATTTTCTTTCTTTGTACCAAATAAGGGGAGTAGAAATATAGTAACAATTTAGTTCTTTGAAATTGCGGCAGATCTTTTATCCATTGGCACGTAACTTTGTTTAGCAGGACCAGTGTAGATTTGCCTTGGACGCGCAATCTGTAATCTGTTAATATCAGTCGCTTCCTTCCAATGCGCAATCCAGCCGGGCAGTCTACCAATAGCGAAAAATACCGGAAACATATTTTTGGGCACACCAATAGCCCGATAGATAAGACCACTGTAAAAATCAACATTTGGGTATAGTTTACGTTCTATAAAGTAGGGGTCGTTTAATGCAATTTCTTCCAGTTCAAGCGCAATATCTAACAAATGGTCCTTATACTTCAACACCTTAAAAACATTTCTAGACAATTTCTTTAAAATCCTTGCCCGTGGGTCATAATTTTTGTAAACTCTATGTCCAAAACCCATCAGGCGAAAGCTGTTTTTTTTATCTTTTGCCATCTTAATGTATTGTTTTACGTCCATTTTGCCAGAATGAATTTCTTCCAGCATTTCAATCGCAGCCTGACTGGCCCCGCCATGCAGGTGTCCCCAGAGAGCTGCTATACCGGCGGATATGGAGGCGAAAAGATTGGCGCCTGAAGAAGCGACCATACGCACTGTTGATGTGCTGCAGTTTTGTTCGTGATCTGCATGTAGTATCAGGATTAAATCTACGGCTCGTTTTACTTCTGGACGAACCTCATAAGGTTCATGCGGCAAAGAAAACATCATATACAGCAGGTTTTCTACGTAGCTGAATTCGGGCTTGGGGTATATGAACGGTTCGCCGCGAGACATCTTGTAAGAAAAAGCTGTGATAGTGCGAATCTTACTGATCAAGATTGCCGCCGCTTTTTCAATTTCCCTGGAGCTATGAGGCAGGGCTAATACCGGATGATAACAGCTTAACGCATTAACCATTGCCGAAAGCATAGCCATAGGATGTGCGTCAAACGGGAAACCTTCAAAATGGTGTTTCAGACCCTCATGCAGAAGAGCATTATTGGTTAACAAATCGGTAAATCTCTTTCTCATCACTTTGGTAGGCAGGGTTCCCCATATTAAGAGATTGGCCACCTCAATAAAATCACTGTGTTGTGCAAGTTCTTCTATGGGGATGCCACGATAGCGCAGAATACCTTTTTCTCCATTGGTGTAGGTAATACTACTTTCGCATGAACCGGTATTGGCGTATCCCGGGTCAAGAGTTATATAACCGGTTTCTGCGCGTAATTTAGAAATGTCGATTCCCTTTTCATTTTCAGTGCCAATAACCACTGGAAACTTGAACTCCTTGTTGTCGATTTTCAGTGTGATGTCTTTCATTATAGTACTTTCTTGGTTTATATGAAATAGTAATAAGAACTAAACGCTTTTCGACTGATTTAATGTATAGGAAATCAAAGTTGTGTTTGCAATGTCTCAAATAAAACCCTAAATGGCAAACTCCTCTGTCGGAGTTAAGGCTTTAGCCTTTTAATTTAATGCATAGGAATTTCAAAGTTTGGTAGTTGGCGATCGGATTCTCATCGTTGAGCGCTGACGATCGTCGTCAGGAGACGGCTCCTACCTATGCATTTAAAAAAGTCGCCGAAGGCCTATTTCAATGTGAGGAATTTCCATTTTAAGTCTTTAGACTTTTATTGTATCTGTAGCGGAGGTTTTCCTGCCCGAAAGACTTGTCACCCGCCAGAACGACCTTGTCGGGCTGGGGCGGGTAAACCTCCACACACAACGGATTCAATACCAATTAAACGTTCATATAAC